>CAZYFB010000008.1:0-29968 GCA_964646655.1 uncultured bacterium | reverse complement strand
AAAAAATTTAGTTAAGAAAAACAAAGTTCCTGCTTTGATGGAGTGTCCACAAAGAAGAGGTGTTTGTACGCGTGTATATACTACTACGCCAAAAAAACCTAACTCGGCTTTAAGAAAAGTAGCCAGAGTTAAACTATCAAACGGTTATGAAGTAACTGCTTATATTCCTGGTGAGGGACACAATATTCAAGAGCATTCTATTGTATTGATTGAAGGTGGAAGAGTAAAGGATTTACCAGGTGTAAGATATCATGTTGTAAGAGGTGTTTTAGATCCTGCTGGTGTAGAAGGTAGAAGAACTAGTAGATCTAGATATGGTACAAAGAAGCCTAAGGAATAAAAGATGAGAAGAAGAAGACCCGAAAGAAGAGAGATTTCACCAGATCCGGTTTTTAATGACCTTGTAGTAACTAAGTTTGTTAATAACCTTATGGTTTCTGGAAAAAAAAGTATATCAGAAAAGATTTTTTATGGTAGCTTAAAAATTATTGAAGCTAAGATTAAAACTGAAGATGGCTTGTCAATTTTTAAAAAGGCATTAGATAATGTAGCTCCAGTTTTAGAAGTAAAATCTAAAAGAATTGGTGGTGCTACTTATCAGGTCCCTGTAGAAATTTCAAAAAGTAGAAGAATGGCTTTAGCTATGAGATGGATAATTCAGTTTTCTAAATCTAGAAAAGGTCAAACTATGGCTGATCGTTTAGCCGCAGAATTAATTGCCGCTTCAAATAATGAAGGCTCCTCAATCAAAAAGAAGGAAGATACACATAAAATGGCTGAAGCAAATAAAGCTTTTGCTCATTTTGGGTAGTTTAATATTATGGAAAATAAAAAAGTAGCATTAAAAGATGTAAGAAATATTGGCATTATGGCTCACATTGATGCAGGTAAAACAACTACTACAGAAAGAATTTTATACTATACAGGTAGGTTGCATAAACTTGGAGAAGTTCATGATGGTGCAGCTACTATGGATTGGATGGAGCAAGAAAAGGAACGTGGTATTACAATTACCTCTGCTGCTACAACATGCTTCTGGAAGGATCGTAGAATCAATATTATTGATACTCCTGGTCACGTAGATTTTACAATGGAAGTTGAGCGTTCACTTCGTGTATTAGATGGAGCTGTAGCATGCTTTTGTGCTGTTGGTGGTGTTGAACCACAATCTGAAACTGTCTGGAATCAGGCAGATAGATATAATGTTCCTCGTATGGGTTTTGTCAATAAAATGGATAGAACTGGTGCTGACTTTTATAATGTACTTGATATGATGAAAGAAAGATTTGGCGCAAATCCTGTTCCTCTCAATATTCCTATTGGCGATGGCGCTACATATACAGGTGTTGTTGATTTGATTGAAATGAAAGCAATTAATTATGCTGAAGATGATGGAACTAATTTTGACATTACAGATATTCCTGAAAATATGAAAGATAAGTCTGATGAATGGAGAAATCATTTACTTGAAGAGGTTGCATCAAATGATGAAGATTTAATGGAGAAATATCTTGAGGGCGAAGAAATTGCTATAGATGAATTAAAGTCAGCTATTAGAAAATCTTGCATTTCAGGTGATATAGTGCCAATGCTTTGTGGTTCTGCATTTAAAAATAAGGGTGTTCAAAGTCTTTTAGATTATATCATAGATTTTTTACCTTCCCCGCTTGATGTTGGTGCTATAAAGGGTTTTGACGTTGATGATAGTAGTAAAGAATTAGAAAGATCACCAAGTGTAGACACCCCTTTTTCTGCTTTGGCATTTAAAATAATGACTGACCCATTTGTTGGTAGGTTAACATTTTTTAGAGTTTATTCTGGTTCAGTTTCAACGGGAGATTTCATTTATAACCCTACATCTGGAAAAAAAGAGCGAGTAGGAAGATTAATGTTAATGCATTCTAGAAAAACAGAAGAACGTAAAACAGTTGAAGCTGGCGAGATTGCAGGTATGGTAGGTTTAAAAGATACTAAAACTGGCCATACATTATGCGATTTAAAAGAGCAAATTATTTTAGAGTCTATGGAATTTCCTGATCCAGTTATATCAGTAGCTGTAGAACCTTCATCTAAGCAAGATCAAGAAAACTTAACTGTTGCATTAAGTAAATTAGCAGAAGAAGATCCAACATTTAATGTAAAAAGTGATGAGGATTCTGGTCAAACTATTATTTCTGGAATGGGCGAATTACATTTAGATATTATATGCGATAGATTAAAAAGAGAATTTAAAGTTAACGTACATGTTGGTGCGCCTCAAGTTGCCTATAAGGAATCTATTACAGACTCGATCAAACATGAAACTAAGTTTGTTAAACAATCTGGTGGTAGAGGTCAGTATGCTCATGTTGTTATTGAAATTGAACCTAACGAAGCGGGTGCAGGCTATGAATTTGAAGATAAGATTACAGGTGGAAAAATACCTAAAATTTATATTAACTCTGTCAGTTCAGGTATACAAGAAGCTATGAAAACAGGAGTTTTAGCTGGATATCCACTTGAGGATCTAAAGGTTAAGCTTGTTGATGGGTCAACTCATGATGTTGATTCAAATGAAATGGCATTTAAAATAGCTGGTTCAATGGCTTTTAGGCAGGCTGCTAAAAAGGCTAATCCTGTATTGCTTGAGCCTATTATGGCTTTAGAAGTAGTTGTTCCAGAAGAATATTTTGGTTCTGTTTCAGGAGACATCACCTCAAGAAGAGGGAGTGTATTGGGTATGGATAGAAAGAATAATGCTCAAATTATCAAATCTGAAGTTCCTCTATCAGGTATGTTTGGTTATGCTACAGATTTAAGATCCATGACTCAAGGAAGAGCTGTATTTACGCTTCAATTTGCAAAATATTTAAAGGCTCCAAAATCAATTTCACAAGAAGTTTTAGAAAAATTCGCAGGAAAAACAGTAGGGTAGTATTAGATGAATAAAATTAGAATTAGATTAAAAGCATACGATCACGTCTTATTAGATAAGTCGTCTGAAAAAATTGTGCAGACTGCAAAGAATACAGGAGCACTTGTTATGGGTCCAATTCCATTACCAACAAAAAAATCTATTTATACAGTTAATAGATCTGTTCACGTGGACAAAAAATCTAGAGAGCAGTTTCAAATTAAAGTCCATCTAAGAATTATTGATTTGTTAAATACATCATCAAAAACTGTCGACTCTCTAATGAAGTTAGATTTACCAGCAGGAGTTGATATAGAGATCAAAACATAAAAATTATGAGTGAAGAAAAAGAAAATATTAAACAACAAGAAGAGAATTTAAATACTGAAGATTCAGGCAATGAAACTTCTTCTGATTCTATTAAAACAGAAGAAGATATTAAAGTAAATGCTGATAAGAATACAGATTCATCTGAAGAAAAGTCTAGCTTAAAAGAATCTAAAGATACTGAAGTTAATGAAGACTCATCAACTGAAGATATTTCAAGTTCTGATAAAACAGCTGATTCTAATGAAGAAGTTTCAGTTGAAGCTTCACAAGATATTAATAACACAAATGAATCAGCTAGATTTATTCTTGGTAAAAAAATTGGCATGACAAGTATTTATAGTGAAGATGGTCAGCAGTTTCCTGCTACAGTTATTGAGGCAGGGCCATGCTATGTCTCTCAAGTCAAAACTGACGAAAATGATGGTTATAATGCTGTTCAAATAGGTTATGTTTTTGACAAAAAAGCAAATAAACCTAAAACGAACCATTTTAAAAAGAATGACTGTGAGCCTATGAGATTTTCAAGAGAATATAGAACTGAAAAAAATGACGAATTTAAACTTGGCGAAAAAATTGATATCAATATTTTCAGTCAAGCTGAGTTTGTGTCGGTGACAGGAACCTCTAAAGGTAAAGGTTTTGCAGGTGTTATGAAAAGACACGGATTTGGTGGTGGAAGAGCTTCGCACGGTAAAAATAGCGTTATGAGAAAACCAGGATCAGTAGGTGCAGGTGCAGACCCATCTAGAATATGGAAAGGTAAAAAAATGCCTGGACGTTATGGTGGAGATCAAGTTACCGTAAAGAATCTTGAAGTTATTAAAATTGATATTGAAAATAATTTATTATTTATAAAAGGAGCAGTACCAGGATCTAATAATAATTTAGTATCTATTACTTTTTAAACATTATGAAATTAGATATATATAATATAGAAGGCAAAAAAACATCTAAAACAATTAATTTAGATAAAAATGTATTTGGTGTAGAATCAAATGAGCATTGTATTTATTTGGTTGTAAAATCTGAATTGGCAGCTAGAAGACAGGGAACATCAAAATCTAAGAGCAAATCAGAAGTTAGAGGTACTGGCGCAAAACCTTGGAAACAAAAAGGTACTGGAAGAGCAAGGGCTGGTAGATTAAGGAACCCTTCAAGAGTGCATGGTGGAACTGCATTTGGTCCAACACCAAGAGAGTATAATCAAAAAATTAATAGAAAAGTGAAAAAGATAGCTAGATTTAGCGCTCTTTCTAGCAAGTATTTATCTGGAAGTATTATGGTTATTGATAATTTAAAATTAAATAAAACTAAAACTAGCAATATTGTTTCCATGTTAAAAACTCTTAATATGAATGATAATAAAGTAAGTTTTTTATCTAAAGATAAAGATCATAATTTCTATTTGAGCTGTAGAAATATTCCTAAAGTAAATACTTATAAAGTTGATGATATTAGTATTTTTGAGCTTATGAATTCTAATATGCTTATTATGGATAAAGAAAGTGTTGAATATTTAAATACGTTAGGTAAGAATTAGATGAATAGTACAGATATTATTATTAGGCCATTGCTTAGTGAAAAGGTTAGTAAACTTGCTGAATCTTCAAATAAGCAGTATGCATTTCAAGTTTCTAAGAAATCTAATAAACTTCAAATTAAATCTGCAGTAGAGGATAAATTTGACGTTAAAGTTAAAAAAGTAAGAACAATGAATTTTAAAGGTAAAATGAAAAATACAAGTGTTAGAAGCAATGGAAAAGTTCTTAGAACTAGTGGTTTTAGGTCTGATTGGAAAAAGGCTATTATTATTCTTCAAGAAGGTCATGAAATTGATATAGTAGGAGGAGAAATCTAGATGTCAACTAAAAGATTAAAGCCCGATACTCCATCAAGAAGATTTAATGTCGTTCCAACATTTGATGAGATTACTAAATCCAAACCAGAACGAAAACTAACTGTTGCTTTACGTAAAACTGGTGGCAGGAATCATCATGGTAGAATTACTTCTAGAAGAAGAGGTGGTGGCCATAAAAGAAGGTATAGATTAATTGATTTTAAAAGAAATAAATTTGATATAATTGGAACTATAATTGGCATAGAGTATGATCCAAATAGGTCATCTAGAATTGCTTTAGTTGAATATAAAGATGGTGAAAGAAGATATATAATCGCTCCAGATGGCATTAAAGTTGATCAAAAAATAGTATCATCTTATGATAAAAGTGTAGATTTTGAAATTGGCAATGCAATGAAAATGAAATTTATACCAGATGGT
Source organism: uncultured bacterium (assembly GCA_964646655.1). Taxonomy (GTDB): domain Bacteria; phylum Fidelibacterota; class Marinisomatia; order SCGC-AAA003-L08; family D37C17; genus TMED6. Next base: position 24,467 of record CAZYFB010000008.1, on the reverse strand, counting down.
ATGTTAATTCATAACATTGAGTTAAAACCTGGTAAAGGTGCCCAAATGGCTAGAAGTGCAGGCTGTTATGCTCGTATTATGGCTAAAGATAGCGGTATGATTACTTTAAAGTTACCATCAGGTGAAATGAGAATGGTTTCGGAGGAGTGTGTAGCAACTATTGGTGTAGTTGGAAATAAGACTCATGAAAATACTACCATAGGTAAAGCTGGTAAATCTAGATGGTTAGGCAGAAGACCAAAAGTCAGAGGTGTAGTTATGAACCCTGTTGATCATCCACATGGTGGAGGTGAAGGTAAAACATCTGGAGGTAGGCATCCTGTTTCACCATGGGGAACGCCTGCAAAAGGTTATAAGACAAGAAAAAAGAATAAGCCATCTAATAAATTTATTGTTAAAAGGAGAAAGTAGTTAAAAATGGCAAGATCACTTAAAAAAGGACCTTATATTGATCCAAAATTAGAAATCAAAGCTAGAATGGCTCAAGGAGGTTCTAATAAAGAAGTAATTAAGACTTGGTCAAGAAGATCAACTATATCTCCAGAATTTGTTGGATTAACTTTTGCGGTTCATAATGGAAATAAGTTTATACCAGTTTACATAACAGAAAATATGGTGGGTCATAAATTAGGTGAATTTTCACCTACAAGAATCTTTAGACAACATTCAGGAGATAGAAAAAAATAATGGAAGCTATAGCAAGAAAAAGATTTATAAGACAATCTCCTTATAAGATAAGATTTGTTCTTAATATGGTAAAAGGTCTCAAAGTTGAAGCTGCTGTTAACAAGTTATCATTAACAAATAAAAAAGCATCTACATATATTATTGAGGTTTTAAATAGTGCTGTTTCAAATATGATGAATTCAGAAACTGATGTAAATGGTGATTCACTTTTTATTAAAACTGCGTACGTTGATGAAGGTCCAGTAATGAAGCGTTTTAGACCTGCCGCAATGGGAAGAGCAACAGGTATAAGAAAAAGGACTAGTCATTTAACAATAATTATTTCAAGTGAGAAGGGATAGATTTTGGGACAAAAAGTAAATCCAATTGGCCTTAGACTAGGTGTAAATAGAAGTTGGGATTCAGTATGGTTTGATGAAAAGAATTTTGCAGCTAGAGTTAATGAAGATATATTGATAAGACACTATTTAAATAGAAGGTTTGCTAGGTCAAGTATTTCGACAATTCAAATTAATAGAAAACCTTCAAAAACAACTATCACAGTAAGCACTTCAAGGCCTGGTTTAATTATTGGTAAGGGTGGTTCTGAAATTGAGGTTGCTAAGAAACAGTTAAAGAAAATTTTAGGTTATGATAACCTTCAAATAAATGTTAACGAAATTAAGAGGCCTGGCTTATCTGCTGAATTGGTTGGTCAAAGTATTGCGCAGCAACTGGAAAAGAAAGTTAACTATAGAAGAGCAGTAAAAAAGTCAATTCAATCTACAATGAGCATGGGTGCTGAAGGAATAAGAATTTGCGTTTCTGGAAGATTAAATGGAGCAGAAATTGCCAGAGGTGAAACTTTTAGAGATGGTAGAGTACCTCTCCATACTCTTAGAGCAGATATTGATTATGCATTAGTTGAAGCAAATACTACCTATGGAATTATAGGTATTAAAGTTTGGATTTTTAAAGGCGAGATCAGAGGAAAAAGAAGAAAGTAGATTATGTTAGCACCAAGAAAAATTAAATATAGAAAACCTCAAAAGGGTAGAATGACTGGTCTAGCTAAAGGGGGAGATTATGTTGCTTTTGGTACTCATGGTCTTAAAGCGTTAGAGGCAGGTTGGATTACAAGCAGACAGATTGAAGCAGTTAGAATTACTATCTCAAGACGTGTAAGAAAAGTTGGTAAAATGTGGATTCGTATTTTTCCACATAAATCAATAACTAAAAAACCTGCAGAAACTAGGATGGGTAAAGGTAAAGGCTCTCCTGAATATTGGGTTGCAGTTGTCAAGCCTGGAAGAATTTTATTTGAGCTTGAAGGTTTAGATGAAGAAACTGCTAAAGAAACTTTTAAACAATGTGGCTATAAATTACCAATCAAAACAAAAATGGTGACTAAAAGAGAGGTTATGTAGATATGGCTGAAGATTTAAAAAAATTAAATGAAAAACAGTTAAGGTCAAAATTGAAAGATAGTCAAGAGGCTTTGCAGAATTTTCGTTTTCAAAAAGTGTTACAACAGTTAGAAAACCCTTTTCAGATTCGTAAAGCAAAGAAAGATGTAGCAAGAATAAAAACTATGTTAAGAGAAATTGAATTAGATACAAGAAAGGCAGCTAAGTAATGTCTGATAAAAGCACAAAAAGACAGGTTGTTGGTAAGGCCTTAGAAAATAAGATGGATAAGACTGCTACAATCGAAGTTGAAAGAAGATTTCCTCACCCTGTATATAATAAATTTATTGTTAGAACAAAAAAATACTATGCTCATGATGAATCAAATAGTTGCTCTGCAGGTGATGTAGTTAGGATCGAAGAATATAGAGCTACAAGCAAACTTAAGAGATGGGTCGTTATTAATATAGAAAAGAAAGCAAACTAAAAATGATTCAGCAAGAGACAAGATTAAAAGTAGCAGATAACTCTGGAGCAAAGGAACTTCTTTGTATAAAAGTTCTTGGTGGTACAAGAAAAAAATATGCTAAATTAGGCGATTTAATAATAGTTACAGTTAAAAAAGCTATTCCTGGAGGTGTTATCAAAAAAGGTGAGGTTACAAAAGCTGTTATTGTTAGAACTAGAAAAGAATTAAGAAGAAAAGATGGTTCTTACATTAGATTTGATGATAATGCAGCTGTTTTAGTTAATGATAATAAAGAACCTCAGGGTACTCGTGTTTTTGGACCAGTAGCTAGAGAGTTAAGAGAAAAAAGGTTTATGAAAATACTATCTTTAGCGCCGGAGGTTATATAATGAAAATTAGACAGGGTGACATAGTAAAAGTTATTTCTGGTTCATATAATGGCAAAGAAGGCAGGGTCCTTAAAGTTTTAAATTCTAAAAATAGATTAATTGTTGAAGGCATTAACATGCTTAAGAGGCATATGAGACCAAACCAGGAAAATCCACAAGGTGCCATAGTTGAGAAAGAGGGATCTATTCATGTTTCAAATATTCAATTAGTTAGTGGTGGTAAAACTACTAAGATTGGTTATAAAATTTTAGATGATGGAAAAAAAGTAAGAATATCAAAGAAAACAGGAAAGAAAATAGATTAGGAAAATTTATGTCTAAATACATTCCAAGATTATTAGAAGATTATAATAAAAGAATTAAGCCAGCGCTATCAAAAGATTTAGGTATATCCAATCAAATGAGAGTACCAAAACTTTTAAAAATTTCTCTGAATATTGGATTTGGTCAAGCTAGGCTAAATGAGAATCAATTAAAAGCTGCTGTTGAAGAATTAACTAATATTTCAGGTCAAAAAGCAGTTATTACAAAATCTAGAATCGCTATTTCAAATTTTAAAATTAGAGAAAATGATCCTGTTGGAATCAAAGTAACTCTCAGAGGAATTAAAATGTATGAATTTTTAGATCGTTTTATTTCAATCGCAGCCCCAAGAATTAGAGATTTTAGAGGTTTATCATCTAATGGTTTTGATGGATTCGGAAATTATAATTTTGGTATAACTGAACAGATTATATTTCCAGAAATTAATTATGATAAAGTTAAAAGAGTTAGTGGTATGAATATAAATGTTGTTACTACAGCTCAAGATAATCACGAAGCCTATAAGTTACTTATGGCTTTTGGTATGCCTATCATAGAAAGTAAAAAACTTGAAAGTGTTGAAAATTAAAATAGGGATTTATAATGGCAAAAAAATCTAAGATAATGCACAATATTCACAGAAAAACATTAGTTGAAAGATATGCAACTAAGAGAAAAGAGTTAATTAAAAAGGTTAATGATACATCACTTAGTTATGAAGAAAGACAATTATTTAGATTAAAATTAGAAAAATTACCTAAAAATTCAAATCCAAATAGAGTACGTAATAGATGTAATTTAACTGGAAGACCAAGAGCATATTATAGAAGATTTGGGCTTTCTAGAATTTCTCTTAGAGAAATGGCAAGTAATGGATTGATTCCAGGTGTAACGAAAGCAAGTTGGTAGGAGATAAGATATGTCAATGACAGATCCAGTAGCTGATTTTTTAACAAGAATAAGAAATGGTCAAGGTAGATTGAAAGATTATGTAGATATTCCATGCTCAAATCTTAAAAAGAGAATTTCATATATATTAAAGGAAGAGCATTTTGTTAAAGATTATATTGAAATCAAAGATGATAAGCAGCATATATTGAGAGTTTTCCTTAAATATGATATGGATAATAATCCTGTAATTAATGGAATAAAAAGAATTAGCAAGCCTGGGTGTAGAGTCTATGTATCCTCTGATGATTTACCTAGAGTGCTTAATGGTTTAGGTATTTCAATTATAACTACTTCTAAAGGTGTAGTATCTAACAAAAAGGCTAAAAAATTAAGTGTGGGCGGCGAAGTATTATGCCAAGTTTGGTAGAAATGGAAGATTATGTCACAAATAGGTAGAAAAATAATAAATATTCCTGATGATGTTAATGTTTCTAACGAAAACAATAATATTACTGTAAAAGGAAAATTAGGTGAGTTAAGTTATCAATTTGATAAAGAAATGATTATTGATATTTCAGATAATAAAATTGAAGTTTCTAGACCATCTGAAATAAAAAAATTCAAAGAATTACATGGCCTTACTCGCTCATTGATTTATAATATGATCATTGGCGTTTCAGTTGGTTATAAAACAGAATTAAGTCTTGTTGGTACCGGTTTTACAGCTGATGCAAGTAAAGGAAATTTTTTACTACTAAATGTTGGTTTTTCACACCCAGTTTATGTGCAGAATCCCGATGGTATAACTGTTGAAACTCCAAAACCTACTGAAATTTCGGTTAAAGGTATTGATAAGCAGTTAGTAGGTCAGTTTTCTGCTAGAGTGAGACAAATTAGAAAACCTGAACCGTATAAAGGTAAAGGAATAAGATATAAAGATGAGCATATTCGTAAGAAAGCAGGTAAAACCGTAGGAGGAGCCGCATAGTCAGATGGATAGAAAAAATTGGATCAAGAAAAAAACTAGAATGAAAAACAAACTTAGAAAATCTAACAGTTCTCATAGATTAATTGTGTTTCGTTCTAATAAGCATATTTATGGACAAGTTCTTGATGTGGATAAAGGGAATATAATTTTATCATCTTCATCTAATGATAATGATATTTTAAAAGATAAATCCATATCTAAATCAAGTAAAATTGAAGCAAGTAAAATTGTAGCAAAAGCACTGTCAAAGAAGATGAAAACAAAAAAAATAACATCTATAACTTTTGATAGAAATGGATATATTTATCATGGTAGAGTTAAAGCTTTTGCTGAAGAATTACGTGAAAATGGTATAAAATTTTAAGAGGTATGAAATTGAATAAATTTATTAATCCAACAGAAATTGAATTAAAAGATGAGACTGTCATAGCCATCAATAAAGTTACTAAAGCTACAACTGGTGGTAGAAGAATGAGATTTAATTGTATTGTTTGTGTTGGCGATGGTAATGGTCATGTTGGTATTGGATTTGGCAAAGCTAATGAGGTCGTATCGGCAGTAAATAAATCTAAAGAAAATGCTAAAAAGAATCTATTTAAGGTACCATTAATAAATGGAACTATACCTCATGAACTAAGAATTAAGCATGGATCTGTTAGGTTAATACTAAAACCAGCTTCAGAAGGTACTGGAATTATTGCTGGTGGACCTGTGCGTATGATTATGCAACAGTTAGGTGTTTCAAACATTCTATCTAAAGCTACTGGATCAACAAATGCTATAAATGTTGTTAAAGCTGTTGAGTCTGGTTTAAAGCAACTAAAAGACCCTCTTGCAGTTGCACAGCAAAGAGGAATTTCACTAAAAGAATTATTTGAGTAAAAAATGACAAAGACAAAAAAAATTAAAATAACTTTAACGAAGAGTCCAATTGGTTACAAGCAAAAAGCAAAAAAAACGCTTGAAGCTCTTGGTTTAACAAAAATGAATCAATCTGTTGAGCATAATATCAATGATAGTATAATTGGCATGGTAGATACAGTCAGTTATTTAGTCAAAACTGAGGAAATATAAAAATGGAACTTTCTAATCTATCGCCTGCTAAAGGCTCAGTTAAAAATAGAAAAAGAATTGGTAGAGGTAATGCTACTGGTCAAGGAAGAACTGCTGGTAAGGGTCATAAGGGCTACAAATCAAGGTCTGGTGCTAGCTCCCGATTACACTTTGAAGGTGGTCAGATGTCTTTAGCTAGACGATTACCAAAAAGAGGTTTTACTAATATTTTTTCTAAAGATGTTCAAATAGTAAATGTTTCAACGATTGAAGATCTAGGGCTCAAGAAAGTTGATGTAGATATTCTTTACACAAAAGGTGTTATAAATAAGAAAAACATACCTGTTAAAATTCTTGGTAATGGTGAAATAGATTCTTCAGTAGAAGTTTCAGCTCATTCTTTTAGTCAATCAGCTATTAAAAAAATTGAAAAATCTGGTGGAAAAGTTATTTATTTATGATAAGTAAAATTGTTAATATTTTTAAAGTTCCTGAACTCAGAAAAAAGATAGCTTTTACAGCAGCTTTACTTTTTGTATTTAGGTTAGGCGGTATAGTCCTTGTTCCTGGTGTTGACAGAGAAGTTGTAAAACAATTTATTGCATTTAGTGAAACAGGTGCTGGTAGTATCTTTGGCTTATACAATCTATTTGCAGGTGGATTTTTCTCACAATTTTCAATATTTGCTCTTGGTATAATGCCATATATATCTGCATCAATTATTATTCAGCTTCTCGGATCTGTTGTCCCTTATTTTCAAAGACTGCAAAAAGAGGGTCCCGAAGGCAGAAAAAAAATTACACAATTAACAAGATATGGAACAGTTTTAATAGCTTCAGTTCAAGCTGTTGGTGTTTGTGTATTACTTACTTCTCTTGACGTTTCAGATGGAACAGGCGTAGGTAGATATCTTGTGTCAGAACCGTCTACAATGTTTTATTTTATTACAACAGTTATTTTAGTTACAGGAACTGTATTTGTTATGTGGTTAGGTGAACAAATAACAAATCATGGAATTGGTAATGGGATATCATTAATTATTATGGTAGGAATACTTGCAAGCCTTCCAAAAGTAGCTATGCAGCAAGTATCAAATCTTTTTTCAGATGACCCTAATCTAGCTACTAATCCATTTTCTTTTATAATATCATTTATTGTGTTAATTAGTATAATCGTATTTGTTGTTCTGATGAGTACTGCAGTACGTAAAATCCCTGTATCTTATGCAAAACGAATTGTAGGAAGAAAAATGTATGGAGGACAAGCTACTCATTTACCTCTTAAGATTTTAACTGCAGGTGTGATGCCAATTATATTTGCACAAGCCTTAGTAATTATACCAACTAGTTTAGCATCTTTTTTCCCTAACACTGGATTTGGTATGTTTTTACAAAGAAATTTTGGTGATTTTACAGCTATACCTTATATGATATTTTTATTTATCATGATTGTTGGTTTCACCTATTTTTATACAGCTGTTGCTTTTAATCCTGTTGATGTTGCAGATAATATGAAAAAACAGGGTGGTTTTATTCCAGGGGTTAGGCCTGGAAAATCAACTGCTGATTTTATAGATAATATTTTATCTAAAATAACTTTACCAGCGTCAGTATTTTTAGGTTTTATTGCAATACTTCCAAATGTTATAGCAAGATTTTCCAATGGTGGAATTGATATAAATACTGCTCAGTTTTTTGGTGGAACAAGTATTTTAATATTAGTTGGTGTCGCTTTAGACACTTTACAACAAATAGAGTCGCAACTATTAATGCGAAACTACGAAGGCTTTTTGAAATCAGGTAAAATTAAGGGTAGAAGACGATATTAGTCTTCAAACTTAATTATTGATATAGGATATATTTTTGATTTTATTAAAAAATAAAGATCAGATAAAAAGTATTGATTACGCATGTAAAATTGTAAGAGATACATTGTTTTATATTGAAGAACAAGTTGTTCCAGGTATAACAACTATAGATTTAGATAAAATGGCTGAAGAGTTTATTTTATCAAAAGGTGCTATTCCAGGCTTTAAGGGTTTATATGGTTTTCCTGGTACATTATGTGTTTCTATTGAAGATGAAGTTGTTCATGGAGTACCTTCTGAACGAGAGTTAAAGGAAGGGCAAATTATAGGAATAGATGTTGGTTCGATTTATAATGAATATTTTGGTGATCATGCCAAAACTTTTCCTGTAGGAAACATTGATGATGATAGGTTAGACTTAATTAATGTAACAAGAAAAAGTTTAGAGCTTGGTATTGAAGAAATAAAGTCTGGAAAATATATTGGTGATATAGGTTATGCAGTACAAACCCATGCAGAAAAAAATAATTTTTCAGTAGTTAAAGAATTAGTTGGTCATGGTATTGGTAAGTCATTGCATGAAGAACCTCAAATACCAAATTTTGGTTCAATGAATACTGGGCCAGAGATAAAAGTTGGTATGTGTATGGCTATAGAGCCCATGTTAAATCAAGGATCTGATAAGATAGTAACTAAAGAAGATGGGTGGACAATTTGTACATCAGATGGTAAATTATCGGCTCACTTCGAACATACAGTAGCAGTAACTGATAAAGGTGTAAAAATATTAACGGTATAAAATTATGGCAAAAGAACCTGCAATAGAAATAGATGGTGAGATTACAGAAACATTGCCTAATGCAATGTTTAAAGTTAAACTAGAGAATGGTCATCAAGTTTTGGCTCATATATCTGGAAAAATGAGAATGCATTATATTAAAATATTACCTGGTGATAAGGTTAAGTTGGAGTTATCTCCATATGATTTAACAAAAGGTCGTATTACTTATAGGTATAAATAAGAAAGAAATATGAAAGTTAGAGCATCAGTTAAAAAAATATGTAATAAGTGCCAAATTATTAAAAGAAAAGGGGTTTTACGAGTTATTTGTGAAAACCCAAGGCATAAGCAAAGACAAGGTTAATTGGAGGAATTATAATTGGCTAGGATAGCAGGAATAGATTTACCAAGAAATAAAAAAATAGAGTTTGCTTTAACCTATATTCATGGTATAGGCTCTAAAGTTTCAAATGATATTTTAGATAGAGTTGGTATAGACAAAAATATTAGAGTTCATGAGTTAAATGATGAACAAATTATTTTAATAAGAAATGAAATATCTAAATATGATGTAGAGGGTGAATTAAGAAGTGTTGTTGGTAGAAACATCAAAAGGTTAATGGATATTGGTACTTATAGAGGTACCAGACATAAAAAGGGATTACCCTCAAGAGGTCAAAATACAAAAAATAATTCTAGAACACGAAAAGGTAAGAAAAAAACTGTGGCTGGAAAAAAAGGTGTATAATTTAAAATAGGAGATCAATTGGCTAAAGCTATACATAAGAAAAAAGCTAAAGTAGATTCAGATGGTATTGCATTTATAAAGGCTACATTTAATAATACTGTTGTTACTTTAACAGATAAGTTTGGAAATACAATTTCATGGGCTAGTGCTGGTGTATTAGGTTTTAAAGGTTCTAAAAAGAGCACCCCTTTTGCTGCTACACAAGCTACTCAAAAAGCTGTTGAAGAAGCTATATCAAGAGGTTTGGCTAGTGTAGAAGTTAGAATTAAAGGTCCTGGAGGAGGAAGAGAAGCTGCAATTAGAGCATTAAGAACATCGGGACTTAAAGTAACAAAAATTATGGATATAACTCCAATACCTCATAATGGGTGTAGACCTCCAAAGAAAAGAAGAGTTTAGAAAGGATCTTAAATGGCAAGATATAGAGGACCAAGATTAAGAAAGTGTAGAAGATTAGATTTTGCGGTATTTGAATCTCCTAAATTTTCAAATCCTAGAAGAAACTACGTACCGGGTCAGCATGGCCCTGGTCAAAGGATTAAATTGTCAAACTATGGTATTCAGTTAAGGGAAAAACAAAGAATTAAATATTTATACGGAGTATTAGAAAAACAATTTAGAAATTATTTTAAAAAGTCTGCAGCCAAAAAAGGTGCTACTGGGCATAATTTATTAATTATGCTTGAATCGAGATTAGATAACACCTTGTATAGGTTGGGATTTGCTCCTACAAGAAGAAGTGCAAGACAGTTAGTTGTTCATAAGCACATTATGGTAAATAATCGGTCCGTTAATATCCCTTCTTATGGTTTAAAAGAAGGTGATATCATACAAGTTAGAGAAAAGAGTAGAAGAATGCAAATTTTTCATGATTCTATGAGGAGAGTTAATAATGATAATCCAATGCCATGGTTAAGAATTGATAAAGCAAAAATGGCTGGTTACTTTGAAGCGGTTCCAGAAAGAGAGCAAATTCTTGAGCCGATTAATGAACAATTAGTAGTAGAGTTGTACTCTAAATAATTTTTTTCAATGAAGGGAAAACAATAATGAGCTCTAAACATTTTGAAGATATTAAAATTAAATTTACAGATGATACAGATAATTCAGTAAAAATAACTGCTGAGCCTTTTGAGCGTGGTTATGGTGTTACAATTGGAAATGCATTAAGAAGAACCTTAATGACATCTGTTCCTGGTGCAGCCATCGTGTCTGTAAAAATTGATGGTGCAGAGCATGAATTTTCTGTATTAAAAGGTGTATTAGAAGATGTGTCAGATATTATTTTAAATTTAAAGGGTGTAATTTTTAAAATTATTAATGATGGTCCTGAGCAAATCTCATTAAGTTTAAAGGGCCCACTTGAATTTAAAGCAAAACATATTAATGATTTAACAAATGATTTTGAGGTTTTAAATCCAGATCATTTAATTGCCACATTAAATGATAAATCAAAGTTAAATATTGATATAAGAATAGCAAGAGGTAAAGGTTATTCCATAGCAGAAAAAAATAAAAGATCTGATGATACAATTGGTACAATACCTATGGATTCAATTTTTAATCCAATTTCAAATGTATCTTGGAATGTTGATACAATTGCTACTTCTACTGAAGGTCAAGAAAGATTAACCATGACTGTTGAGAGTAATGGAGCAACAAAACCTAAAGATGCGATGAACCACTCTGCTAATATATTAAGACAGCAAATGCAATTTTTCATGTTTGATGATTCACTATCTATTAAGGCAGTAAATGACGATGAGATTAATGAGGCATTGCAATTAAAAAATATTTTATCAAAAACAATTGACGAAATGGAATTGTCTGTACGAAGTCATAATTGTCTGCAGGCAGCAGGTATTTATAAAATATCTGAACTTGTATCAAAAGAAGAAAGTCAAATGTTAAAATATAAAAATTTCGGTAGAAAATCATTAACTGAGTTAGTCGAAAAATTAGGTCAGCTTGGCTTAAGTTTTGGAATGGATATTTCAGAGTTAATGGAATCAGAATAAAGAGGTTTATTTTATGAGACATCAAAAAAGAGGAAGAAAATTAAATAGAACAGCAAGCCATAGAAAGGCTTTATTTAGTAATATGGCAGCTTCTTTAGTATTTAATAAGCGTATTATAACAACTCATCCAAAAGCTAAAGAATTACAAAGTTTTGTTGAAAGATTAGTTACTTATGCTAAGAAGGACGATGTTCATGGAAGAAGATTAATACAAAGTAAAATTATTGGAAAACTAAGTAAGTCTGTTGCTAATGAGTTAATACATAATATTGCTCCTCAATACACATCTAGAAATGGTGGGTATACTAGAGTTATAAAACTTGACAATAGAAAAAATGATGATGCTATTAAGGCTTTAATTGAGTTTGTTTCTTTAAAAGATGTTGAAAATAAAAATGAAGAAAAACAGTTAGAGAATATATCTGAAAGCTTAACTCAAGATGATGGTAACAATAAAAAAGTATAAGTAATTGATTAAATATTTAAATAAAAATTTTTTTTATAATTTTTATGGGGCTATTTTTATAGCCTTTTTTTTTAGTTTAAGCTATTCATATAATCAAGGTGAATTCACTAAAGGTATATGGATAAAAAAAGAGCAACTTAAAGATGAACAATCAATTAAAGAGGTAATTTCAAATGCTTATAGATCTGGTTACAAAATTGTATTTCTTCAAATTGATGTTCATAACAATCATCATTTTAATCCATTAATTTCTAAAGATGTAAATAAAAATAAATTTGACCCTTTAAATACTGCATTATATTGGGCAAATTTATATGATATTGATGTACATGTATGGATAAACGCATATAAAATTTGGTCATCAACATGGTCTCCACCAGAAAATCATATTTTTTATAAACTACAAAAAGATAATAAGGAATGGTTTGCTACTGATATAAATGGTCATTCAGACTACAATTTTGAAATTATTAGTAATTCTGACAACTTTTCAGGAATATTTTTATCTCCTTTAAACCCAGAAGTAAATATTTATATTGAAAATATTATAGAGAAGCTTCTTTTTGATTATAAGGGAAAGTTTCATGGGGTTCATTTAGATTATTTTAGATATAAAGATAGCATGTATGGGTATAATATAGTTGGAAGGAAAACTTTTTATGACAACTTTAAAGTTGATCCAATTTATCTAAATAGAGATATTTCAATTAAAAATATTAATTTGCCTGATTCACTTCATATAGTTAAGGAGCAATGGTTAAATCATAAAGCAAATCAAATTGATTTATTAATTAAGGGTCTTTATAAATTAATAACTGATTTTAATGAATTAAAATCTAAAGATATCAAATTATCAGTTGCAGTTAAACCAGAAATCTATGAGGCTAAGCTTAGATGGAATCAACATTGGGACCATTGGGTTAATAATGATTTTTTAGATTTTATTGTTTTGATGAATTACTATCATGATACAGAATCATTTAGTAATAATTTATGGAATATTTATAAATATTTTTATAATTCAAAAAATATTAATAAAATATTTGTCGGAGTAAATACAATTGAGAATAATTTAGGAAAATCAAAGCTTAAGGATGTTAATTTAATTAAAGAGCAAATTCAAAATGTTAAAGATTTTTCTTATCCAGGTATTGTTATTTTTTCATCTGAATATTATAAATTTAATCCTACATTATACTTAGAAATTTTTTCAGAAAAGGATAATAAATAAGCATGAAATACAAAGATATAAAATCTCCTGTTGGAAATAAATTGAATTGTAAAGGTTGGCAACAGGAAGCTGCCTATAGAATGTTACAAAATAATTTAGACCCTAATGTTGCAGAAAATAATAATGAACTTATTGTATATGGTGGATTTGGAAAAGCGGCAAGAAATTGGGATTGTTATTATGAAATTTTAGATACACTTAAAAGATTAGAAAATGATGAAACTTTATTAATTCAATCTGGTAAAGCAGTAGCAGTTTTTAAAACACATGAGTATTCACCAAGGGTCCTTATTTCTAATTCCATGCTTGTTCCTAATTGGGCTAATTGGGACCATTTTAGAGAGTTAGATAAAAAAGGTTTGATGATGTATGGTCAAATGACAGCAGGTAGTTGGATATATATTGGTACACAAGGAATCTTACAAGGTACTTATGAAACTTTAGCTGAGCTGGCAAATCAACATTTTGGAGGTTCTTTAAAAGGAACACTAACTTTAACTGCTGGGCTTGGAGGTATGGGTGGTGCACAGCCTCTTGCAGTTACTATGAATGAAGGTGTTAATATAACAGTAGAAATTGATGAGCATCATATTGATAGAAGGCTAGAAACAAAGTATTTAGATATAAAATGTAATAATTTTGATGAAGCTATTAAAATTGCCTTAGATGCAAAAGAAAATAATAAAGCTTTATCAATTGGTTTGATAGGAAATGCTGCAGAAATTTTTCCAGAATTTTTAAAGAAAAATATTATACCTGAGGTAGTTACAGACCAAACTTCTGCCCATGATGAATTGCATGGCTATGTACCACATCAGTTAAGTTATAGTGAAGCAGTTGAGTTAAGAAAAGATAATCCTGATGAATATTTAAAATATGCCTATGATTCTATGAGTCAGCATTGTCAGGCTATGCTTGATTTTCAAAAAAGAGGATCTATAGTTTTTGATTATGGAAATAATTTAAGAGGTCAAGCCAAAGATAATGGTAATATAAAAAATGCTTTTGATTACCCTGGATTTGTTCCAGCTTATATAAGACCATTATTCTGTGAAGGAAAAGGACCTTTTAGATGGGTAGCTTTATCTGGTGATCCAGAAGATATATATAAAACAGATGCTAAAGCATTAGAACTCTTTCCAGATGATAAATTATTAGCAAGATGGATTAAAATGGCTCAGAAAAAAGTTCAGTTTCAAGGACTTCCAGCTAGAATATGTTGGCTGGGATATAGGGAAAGAAATATTTTTGGAGAAGCTATTAATGAAATGGTTAAAAATGGTGAGCTTAAAGCTCCAATTGTTATTGGTAGAGATCATTTAGATTGTGGTTCCGTTGCATCCCCTAATAGAGAAACTGAAGCAATGAAAGATGGCTCAGATGCTGTAGCTGATTGGCCTGTTTTAAATGCTCTTTTAAGTACAGCAGGTGGCTCTAGTTGGACTTCACTTCATCATGGAGGTGGTGTTGGGCTAGGATACTCAATTCATTCAGGAGTAGTTATAGTTGCTGATGGTAAAGATCATACTAAAAAAAGATTAAATAGAGTTCTTACAAATGATCCTGGTATTGGAGTTGCACGACATGTTGATGCCGGTTACACTAAAGCTGTAATTACAGCTAAGGAACGTAATCTAGATGTTCCAAGTATAAATGATTAAAATTTCAAATATTAAATCTATTTTTACTTGGGATGTTGATGAAAATAAGCTTGTAAACTTTGATAATCATTCAATTTATTTAAACAAAGATAAAATATATAAAATTACAAAAGAGGATATTCCTTTTAATCAGGAAATAGATGCTGAAAATGCTATTATTACGCCAGGTTTTATAGATTGTCATACTCATCCAATTTTTAGTGGTAATCGAGCCAAAGAGTTTAATCTTAGAGCTTCTGGATCAACATATGCTGAAATTTCATCAAAAGGCGGAGGAATTAATAGTTCAGTATCTAGTCTTAGAAATGAAGATGAAACTAATTTGTATGAACTTTGCTTAAATAGAATTGATCAATTTTTATTTAATGGAACTACTACACTTGAAGCAAAATCAGGGTATGGTCTTAATATTGATGATGAAATAAAATCATTAAATGTAATTAATCTTATAAATCAAAATCACATTTTAGATTTAGTACCGACATTTTTAGGTGCACATGCAATACCGAATGAATATAAAGATGATAAGAGTGCTTATATCAATTTAATATGCGATAAGATGATTCCTAAAATCTCAAAACTTAATTTAGCAGAGTTTTGTGATGTATTTTGTGAAAATGGTTACTTTAATTTTGAAGAGTCATCTAAGATTTTAAATGCTGCGCAGAAATATGACTTGATACCTAGATTGCATGCTGATGAATTTGAAGATTCTAGAGGTCTTGAACTTGCTATTAAATTAAATGCTATTTCAGCTGATCATTTAATGGCAGCAAATCCTGAAATGTTTAAAAAAATGGCAGATTCAGATGTGGTAGGAGTTATTTTGCCTGGCACAACATTTTTTCTAGGTCAGAATAATTATGTAGATGCTAGAAAGATGTTAGATGTTGGATGTGAGGTAGCTTTGGCATCTGATTTTAATCCTGGTTCATGTACTATTAACTCATTACCTCAGATTATGTTTTTAGCCATTTCATATTGTAATATGACATTTGAAGAGACTTTTAAAGCTGTTACATATAATGCTGCCAAAGCTATTAATAGAAATACTAAACTAGGTTTAATTAAAGAAAATTATAATGCCGACTTATTGTTCTGGGATATAGAAAATATATATGAAATTCCTTATTGGTTTAATTCTGAGAGATTATTCAAGATAGTTAAAAAAGGTAAACTAATTAATCTCTAAGATTATATTTATCAATGTAATTACATCTAGAACATTAATAGTATTATTTTCATCTAAATCACTACAAGAACTACAGATTTCCACATCGTTAAAAATACAATTATTGATAATAAAAATAACATCAAGTACATTCAAGTTGGTATCTTGAGAACAATCACCCAATTGATAGCTTGAAAAAAATATTGCACCAATATCTCTTATAGAATTATCTGGGTCGGTGTCACTTGGATCTCCGGAATCAATACAAGGTGAATTATCACTTAAGTTAAAATTTAAATCATTTATATTTTCAAAAAGTGGATTTTGGTAGATAATTCCAGTACCTGGTTCGGGCTCCCACGGAGTCCAGATACTACCTCATCCAGGGCAATTTTCAGCACAATCTCCTTCTGGATTATCCCAAAAGTTAGAATAAGTTGCATGCAGAATAGGTTCTTCTGAAATAATTCCTAGACCATAGGTATGGTTTTCAATAAAATTAGAGTTCTTCAGATTTACTTCACTATAATCCATAAGAACTAGACCAATATCATTAGAAACAAAATTACAATTAGATACATTACCAGAACTAGACCCTGTATAATTTAGGCCAAAAGTTTCTCCATCATATATTGTGCAATATTCGATATCAAGAGTAGCATTATAGTAATCATCAGCAAATACACTGATTCCTGCTCCACCATTTAGGTTTACAGTTGAACCTTGACAATTAATATAAGTACTTCCTTCAAACATATAAAGTCCACCGTCATAGATTTGATTGGGTTCAAGAACTATATATTTGTCATAACCATTACCAGGTAAAGCTTCATTGTATGCTTGTTGAAGCGTTACAGGCAGAATAAAAGATATAGCGATAATATATAATATTAAATTTTTCACATCAAAAAATAAAAAATATACACTAAATATAATAGTTTTATTACAAATTGTAAAAAACAGTGACTAATTAAATATAAAAACTAAATTTCTCTTCTGTAGTAAACAAAGGGTTCTGAAGATTCATACCAGTTATTAAATTTTTTAATTACTTTTAGTTTGGATGAAGATTTTTTTGCAGAATTCTCATTAATGTGACCAGATATATAATTATAGGCTCTTTTTTTTGCCCAGCTAGAAAAGATTTTTTTAAGGGTTTTTGCAAAACCATGTTTACCTCTAAAATCTGATTTAAAAACAAAGGCATAAGTATATAGGGTGTTATTTTTTCCAAGATTTTCATCATATTGAACCCAAGATTGATTTTTAAAATTTTCAAGCGGAACACCAATGATAAAGCCTATAATATTATTTTGGTATCTTGCAATAAAGGGTAGTGTTGATTCATTAAAATACTTATCAATATTTTGTTCATTAAGCATTGAATTTCTACCATATATTTTTTCTAAATCTTTAGATATATCAAAGATTTCAAATTGAGATTCTTTTGAAAGTGATTCAACTAATTCAATTTGAAATTTATCATTTGATGAAGCAATTATTTTTGTTTTATCCACTTATTGGTTACTTTTTTGAGATTAAAAATAGTTTCTAAATTTATAAAAAAAATAAATTAATTTTAATCACTTTTCTTAAAATAGAATTAAAAAAATTTTTATATTATGTATATGAAATACAGCTATTATCAAAGATTGAAGAATATGTGTGATGCTAAAAATAGTCATTTATGTATTGGGTTAGATTTTGATTTAGATAAAATGAAAAATAAAAATATAAATGATTTAGATTCTTTAGAATCATTTATCAAAGATGTTATTGATATTACTTATGATCTTTGTTCAGCTTATAAACCTAATTTTGCTTTTTTTGAAAAGTATGGACCTCGTGGTATGACTTTACTTGAAAATATAGTTGAATATATTGATTATAGATCAATTACAATTGCAGATGCTAAAAGGGGCGACATAGGAAATACATCTGCTTGTTATGCGCAATCCATATTTGAATATTATAATTTTGATGCAATTACTATTGCTCCATATATGGGGACAGACTCAATTATGCCTTTTATTGAAAATAAGGAATATGGTGCTTATCTTTTATGTTTAACATCAAATTCAAGCGCTTTAGATTTTCAATATAATCAATCAAATGGTTCTCATTTATATGAAGATGTTGTAAGGCTAGCTTCGAAACTTAATAATGACAATTTAGGTTTAGTTGTAGGCGCAACTAAAAATGAGCAAATGCAAAAAATTAGAAATATAGCTCCAAATTTAAATTGGCTAATTCCTGGAATTGGAAAACAAGGTGGAGATTTGAAATCGTCTGTATCAATATCTAATTCTAAACAAGGCTCTGGATTAATTAATGTTTCAAGATCTATAATTTACGCTAAAAATCAAGAGCTTGACGATATTCGAGAATCAGCACTAACATATAATAAAAATATAAATCAATATATTGGTTAATTATGAATACTATACTTAATACATTAAAAAGTACAGGTGCAATTTTAGAGGGGCATTTTCTTTTAACATCTGGACTTCATAGTAATAAATATATAGAAAAATTTAGGTTAATTGAAAATCCAGAGTCGCTTGATCTTGTTTGTGATGAAATGGCTAAACTATTCATCAATGAGGATATTAATTTAGTTTTAGGTGCTGCAGTTGGTGGTATTTTAATTTCTGGTGGAGTTGGTAGAAAATTAAATATGAAACATATTTTCACTGAACGAGTAAATGGTATAATGGAACTTAGAAGAGGTTTTACTATTGATGAAAACTCCAAAGTATTAATTGTTGAGGATATAGTAACAACTGGAGGGTCAATATTTGAATTAATTGATATTGTCAATAATAACAAAGGTCAAATTGTAGGAATTACAAGTATTTTAGATAGGAATAAAGAGCCTGTAGATTTTGGTTATAATTATAAGCCCTTAGTTCAATATCATGTTGAAAGTTATAAATCTGATGAAGTTCCAGATTGGTTAAATAATATTCCAATTACAAAGCCAGGAAGGTCAGGAAAAAAATGAAAATTATTTTAAGTTTTTTATTGATTGTTATTTTTTCTAGCATTTTAAATTCAGAAGATGAATTAAAAAAAGATTTACCTCCTAGATTTGATTTTAGCAAAGGTATAAATTTAAAAACTGTAATTCCTAAATCAATGAGTGAAGAATTATACAGTCCTGTACCTGAATACATGCTTGATAAAATAAAGGAAAATGCTAAAAATTTTACACCTAAGCCAGTTACTGATAACGATATTATTATTTTTGAAACCACTGTTGGTACTTTTAAGGGGACTTTTTATAATAATGTTGCTCCAAATCATTGTTTAAATTTTAAGAAGTTAGCTAATAGCGGTTTTTATGATGGTACAAGATTTCATAGAGTGATTCCTAATTTTATGATACAGGGTGGTGATATTCTTTCAAGAGATGGAAACGCATCTAATGATGGAACTGGTAGTCCTGGTTGGACTATTGATGCTGAGTTTAATGCTATTAAACATTCTAGAGGCATATTATCAATGGCAAGATCTTCTAATCCAAACTCTGCAGGCAGTCAATTTTTTATTTGTGTATCAGATCAGCCTCATTTAGATGGAAAGTATACTGCTTTTGGTAAAGTTACAGAGAAAATAGGTATTATTGATCATATTGTAAATACACCTACAGAAAAAAAATACACTATAGAAATAGGGCAAGATTCAATTCCTGACACTGAAAATAAAGATAATTGGATTCGCCTAGTTCATCCTAGAACTAAAAAGCCAATGTTTTATAAAATTCCTGCCAATAGAGAAAAAACTGAATATTATAGGGAAATGATTAATAAATTACGTAGCGATAAGCCAGTAGTTCCAGTAATAATTAAAACTATAAGAGTAGTTAGTAAGGATAAGTAATAATGTTTATATCAAAATTAATATCAATAGTATTTATTTCAATACTTTACAGTACAGGGGAAGTAAATATCTCTAGAAGTTATTTAATAAATAGCGATTTAAATGAAAAAGACTTAATTCAAAAGGATGAAATTAATTTAGAGGGTGGAATTAGTTTTCAAGCTTGTGATTCAAGTGCATGTATTCCTGTTTTTCAGGAATTGTCGCATTTAATAAGTATAGAAAATTCTATACTTATATCTAAAAATTTATCTCCTTTAGAAAATGATAATCCTTTTATACCAGATTGGGGATCTTTAGAAGTTAGTGGGTTTGGTGATATTGAAGATAATAAAATTACATATGCTGTAAAGTTTAATGTAAAACCTGGGTATCATATTTTTACTACGGATACATTATTATCTCCATTAGGTACAGGAAATACAGATTTTTATTGGGAAGATAATGACTTTTTAGTTGCTGAACTTGATTATGATGAGCCAATACCTTTTGTTAAGTATAATAAAGTTTTCAGTCAAAATATTGGTTATCATGATGGTAATATTCATGAGTTAGCAAATTATAATAATTCATCAAAATCAAAAGAAAGTTCTAATACTTTATTAGGTTTTTTTATTGGTGCATTTATTGCTGGATTAGCAGCAATATTTACTCCTTGTGTATTTCCAATGATTCCTCTTACAGTTTCATTTTTTACAAATAAAAATGATGAAGAATCTTTTTATGGACCATTGACTTATGGTTTGTCAATCATTTTAATTTTTATCATTTTAGGATTAGGATTTTCATTTTTGCTTGGAGCCTCTGCGTTAAATGCCTTAGCAACTAGCGCTACTGCTAATTTAGTATTTTTCTTTATATTTTTTATTTTTGCACTATCGTTCTTTGGTGCTTTTGAAATTACACTTCCTAATTCATTTTTAAATAATATTAATAAAAAAGCTGATCAAGGCGGGATTTTAGGTATATTTTTCATGGCATTTACCTTAGTATTAATCAGTTTTTCTTGTACGGCACCTATAGTTGGTAGCGTATTGATTTTATCTTCAGATGGAGAGTTTTTAAAACCAATTATTGGTATGCTTGGTTTTTCTCTTTCTTTTGCTTTGGTGTTTACTTTAACAGCTATGTTTCCAAAAACATTAGATAATTTACCAAAAGGATTTAATTTAAATTCTATTAAAGTCTTTTTAGGGTTTGTTGAACTTGCATTTAGTTTAAAATTTTTAAGTAAGGCAGATTTAACGAATCAATGGGGGCTACTAAATCGTGAAATTTATTTATCAATATGGATTGTGATATTCCTTTTGCTTGGATTTTATTTGCTAGGAAAAATAAAGTTATATCATGATAGTGACGATGATAAAATTGGTGTATTTAGATTATTTTTAGCAATTGCATCATTTTCTTTTGTAGTTGCAATATTTCCAGGAATGTTTGGTGCTCCTTTATCATGGCTAAGTGGATATTTACCTCCACCAAGTACACAGGAATTTGATATTACTGAAAGGTTTGACCAAATAGAATCTAATAGTGTTTACAAGGATTTTCCAAATAAGGTTAAGTATCAAAATTTAAAGAATTTTAAAATGCCTTTAGGATTAAAAGGGTTTTTTGATTACGATGAAGCACTTGAATATTCAAAAAAAGTTGATAAACCTTTATTTTTAGATTTTACAGGTTTTGCCTGTGAAAATTGCAGATTAATGGAACATAATGTATGGGCTAAACCTCACATACTAGAGATATTAAAAAAGGATTATATTATAGTTTCACTTTTTGTTGATAGTAAATATGAATTAGATTCAGAAGATTGGCTTATAGATCAAGAAAAAACTATAAAGCAACTTGGATTAAAAAATCTTCATTTGCAAACCAAAAAATTTAATAATGCAGCTCAGCCATTGTATGTAGTCATTGATAATGAGGAAAATATTATTTCTGAGCCTATTGGTTATTGTAGCGAACAAGATTTTTACAATTTTCTAATTAAAGGTACTAAGTAGATGAAATATTTATTAATCATTATTAGTTTTATTTCAATTATTTTTTCAAACTCAACCCCATATACAGATGAAAATAATTCTTTTAATAAAGAACCTGAATATATACCAATCTATGATTTTTCATTAAGTTTATTAAATGATACCACTAATGCTAAAATTAAGCTTAGTGACTTTAAGGGTAGTTTGGTATTATTAAATTTTTGGGCAACCTGGTGTGGCCCATGTATTGTTGAAATTCCTGAGTTTAATAACCTTTATAACAAATATAAAGATAAAGGTTTTGAAATATTAGGAGTAAGTGTAAGTGACTCTAAAAAACAGCTTGAAAAATTTCAAAAAAAATTTGATGTTGATTACAAAATACTTTATTCGACTCCTGAAATAATGAGTGAAGTTAATATGAATTATGGTGTTAACTCAGTTCCTATTAGTTATTTGATAAATAGAGATAGTCATGTTGTTAGAGGCTATCCAAGCGCAATAATTGGTGATTACTGGACTAATGCTTTAATTACTGATATTGAAAAATTCTTAGAGGTTTCATCTCAAACCCCTTACAAGTAAAGGAAAATATAATTAGAAAATATTATATATACTTTTATTCTATAATTTTTTTTAGTTTAGCGTTTTCTTTAACAAATATTAAGATTAAGTCCCCTAAAAATAGAGCTAAATTAAAAATTGGTTCTATTCATACCATTAAATGGAAACCCTATAACAAAATTAATGATGAAGATAAAGTAAAGATTTTTATATCACCAGATAATGGTATTAGTTGGGATTTAATTGCAATTACTGAAAATGATGGAAAATATAATTGGGAAGTTTCTTCAATAAAGTCTGAAGAATGTTTAATTAAAATTGAAAATTTTGATAGAACATCAAAGGGAGTATCTAAAAAACCTTTTATAATTGATGGCCCTTTCATTGAAATAACTTATCCATATCAAAATGTAGTTTTCGGAGCAGGTGAAAAAGCTAAAATAACTTGGAAGTCTAATAAGATAGGTAATGAGTTAATAAATATATATTTTTCTTTAAATGATGGTTATACGTGGTCTACTTTATCAGAAAGAATGGTTGATTCAGGACTATTTATATGGGATGTTCCTCACTTGGATGACATACATACAAATTGTTTGATTAAGATTATTACAAATTCTGGAAAAGCAAAACAAATATCAAAAAAATTTACAATTGTAAATCAAAGCAATAAAATACAAATAGAAAGTCCAAATGGAGGTGATTTAGTCGAAGCGGATGCTAGATTTAAAATAAAATGGAATACTAATGGATTGAAATCAGAATTATTTAAAATAGTATTTTCAAGTAATGATGGAGCAACTTGGCAGAGGGTTGAATCAAGGGTTTTAAATACAGATGAATATTTATGGAAAGTTCCAGATATCGAATCTGATAAATGTAAAATTAAAATTATTGCTGTTGAAAATGAAAAAATATATGATATCTCTGAGCAAGTTTTTACAATTTCAAAATTATCGAAATTAAAAATATCAAATCCATTTAATAATCAAAAATATTATGCTGAAGAAAATATGTTAATAAATTGGAACGTAATTAATGTTAGAGGAAAAAAAGTAAATATATATAGCTCAAGAGATAAAGGTTTAACGTGGAATGTTATAGGAAGAGCCATTCCAAATTCTGGTCAATTTCTTTGGAATATTCCACCGTTTGATTCAACATCATATTTTTCAAAAATTAAAGTTGAACTATCTACTAACATTAGAATTAATGATATTAATCAGGGGAATTTTATTTTATTTGGTAAACCTGAAATAAAAATGAGATCTCCTGAAGAAGAAAATTTAATTGTTGAAGATAAATCTACGTACAAAATTATATGGGATTCAAAAAATATTAGAGAAAATAGAATTAATTTATATTATTCTGAAAACAATGGTAAAAAATGGAAACCTATTGCAAAAGATATTTCAAATAAAGGCTACTACAATTGGCTTATTCCAAGCTTAAACACTATTGATTGTATTTTTAAAGTTGAAAGTTCAGTACAACCTGATATAAACTCAATTTCAAAATATAATATTAAAATAACTGAAAAATCTTTAATTCTCATTGAAAATATTCTTAATAATGAAAGGTTTATGGCACTTGATTCCATTGAATTAAAATGGGCTACCTACAATCTTTCTGATAATTATTTGGACATTTTACTATCAATTGATAATGGCAAAAATTGGAAAATAATTAAAAGTAATATTATTGATTTAAATAAGATTAGCATAGCTATACCTTTTATATCCAAATCATCATCCAAATGTAAAATAAAAATAGCTGAATCAAATCAAGAAAATAATTTTGCTATATCTCAAGGTTTGTTTTCTATTACTAGACCAAAGGGTAATCTGAATCTATTAAGTAATAATAAAAAAATCTATCAATATAATGAACAAAAACAAATTGTATGGAATAGTAAGTATTTATCAGATAAAAAAGGAAGGCTATTTTATTCTACAGATAAAGGTGATAGCTGGATATATATTAATGAT
>CAZYFB010000007.1:0-31855 GCA_964646655.1 uncultured bacterium | reverse complement strand
AGTTATTTGAAAATGATTTTGAAAATATTATTAAATCAACGTATCCGGAAGTTGTAGAAATTAGAAGAATTATGGAAATGTATTCATCTGTATTTGTAAGCTTGTCGGGCAGTGGCTCGACTATGTTTGGTGTTTTTGAGGATTTTTTGAAAGCTGATATAGCCTATCAACAATTAAAAAACTATAACTGCCACATAGTAAAGCCGCTAAAAAGAAATTAATGTTATTGGGGGATCGTCTAATGGCAGGACACATGGTTTTGGTCCATGGAATCGGGGTTCGACTCCCTGTCCCCCAGCATTACAATAAAAATAAATTATGAAAATATTTAGCGGAACATCAAATATAGAAATTTCTGAAAAAATTGCTAACCTAGCTGGCGTGCCATTAGGTAAGATTGATTTAGAAACATTTAGCGATGGTGAACTAAGAGTTGCATTTAAAGAAAACATTAGAGGTGAAAATGTTTTTTTAATACAATCTACAAACCCACCAGCTGAAAATCTTATGCAACTTTTACTAATGTTAGATGCAGCAAAAAGAGCATCTGCCAAAACTGTAACTGCAGTCATTCCTTATTACGGATATTCCAGGCAAGACAGAAAAGATCAACCAAGAGTACCTATTTCTGCAAGAATGATTATGGACTTAATGTCAGCTGCTGGTGTTGATAGAATGATTACCATGGATTTACATTCACCTCAAATCCAAGGTTTTACTAATGTTCCATTTGATAATTTATATTCAAGAATAACACTTTTTAATAAATTGAAAGAATATCAGTTAGATTTTAACAACGGTGTTGTATTAGCTCCTGATGTAGGAAGTGCAAAAATGAGTCAATCATATGCAAAAAAATTAGGTATTGGCTTTGCTTTAATTGATAAAAGAAGGCCAAAGCATAATGTAACTGAGGTAGTTAATTTAATTGGTGAATTGAAAAACAAACATGTTTTTATTATTGATGACATGATAGATACTGCTGGTACAATCTGTAATGCAGCAAAAACAGCTATTGAAAATGGTGCAAAATCTGTTATGGCGGTAGCAACACATCCTGTACTGTCAGTCCCAGCTATTGAAAGATTGAAGCAAGCTCCAATTGATAAAATTATTGTAAGTGATACTATAAACATATCAAAAAACAAATTTTTTGATAAACTTGAAATTGTTTCTGTTGCGGAGGTTTTTGCAGAAGCTATTATTAGAATAAACAAAGGTGATTCAATTAGTGAATTATTTAAATAAAATGAGGTCATAGAAATGAAAGGTCATAAAATAGAAGTAAATAAAAGAGAATTAAGCAGTAAAAAATCCTATGTTAAAAATTTACGCAATATGGATGAGATACCGGGGATTTATTATTCGCATGATTCAATAGATAGCATACCTTTTAGTGTTAGCAAAAAAGTTATAAATGATGCACTTAAATCTGATTCACAAGTATATCAAATATCTGTGGGCTCAAAGAATAGAGATGTAATTATTAAATCTGTACAATACCACCCAATAACAGAACAGATGCTTCACATAGATTTATATGGAGTAAGAATGGACCAGGTAGTTACAGTAAAAGTACCAATTGAAATAATTGGTCAATCAGAGGGTGTGAAAGCTGGCGGCGTATTAAATCAAACTATAACAGAACTAGATATTACTTGTTTACCAGGCAATATTCCTCAAAATATTGAAATTGATATTACTGATTTAAATATTGGTGATTCAATACGTTTTGGTCAACTATCTCTTTCTGAAGGAATTACTGTTGAAGGTGATGAAGAAAATTTAATTATTGCAGTAAATGAGCCAGTTCAAGAGACTGAAGAAACAGAAGAAGAATTAATGGATGATACGGCAAGCACATCATCTGAAACAGATGATTCATCAGATAATCAAGAGGAGCAGACTGAATAAATGACAATTGTAGGTTTAGGGAATCCTGGTCAGAAATATGCTAAAACAAAGCATAATGCTGGTTATTGGGTATTAGATAAATTAGCAGAAGAACTTAGTTTAAATTTTAAACTTGGCAAGGGTGAATATGTACATTCTAATAACTCAAACATTAGATTAGTTAAACCATTAGGTTATATGAATAATAGCGGAATTGGATTAAAAAGTTATATGGATTATTTTAATATAACCACAGATGACCTTTTAGTTGTTTATGATGATGCTGATTTACCTTTAGGTAAAATACGGTTTAAATCAAATGGAACTTCTGGCGGACAAAAAGGAATTGAATCAATTATTTATCAATTAAATAATGATAAATTTTTGCGGTTAAAAATTGGCGTTGCAACAAATGAAATACCCAAATCATTAGCATCTTATGTGTTAGCACCATTTGATTCAAAATATGATGATCAAGTTAAAGCAATTATTAATGAATCAGTAGAAGCAATTCAATTTTTATTAAATAATGACATTACAAAAACAATGAATAAATATAATTAGAAAACAGGGAGCATATTTAAATGGAATATATATTAGAAAATAAGTCGATTTTACTGCTATCAGGAGTATTGGCTTTAATATTTGTCTTTATCAAGGACAGGTGGGTTTCGAATCAATCAGTTGGAAATGAAAAAATGGCTACAATAGCCAACAATATTTCAGATGGCGCAATGTCATTTTTAAAAGCGGAATATACAATGTTATCGTTTTTTGTTGTTATTGTAGGTGGGCTTTTGACTTATTTGGGCTATTTAGGCGAGGCTACATCAACAAGTCATAGTTTACTTGGATTTTCATTTTTAATTGGAGCGATATGTTCTGGACTTGCAGGGTTTATTGGTATGAAGGTAGCAACAAAGGCTAATGTAAGAACTACAAACGCAGCACAAAACTCTCTAGGAGAAGCATTAAGTATAGCTTTTTCAGGTGGTGCAGTAATGGGGTTAGGTGTAGTTGGCTTAGGGATGCTAGGTTTAACAGGATTATATCTATTTTATGAATCTACATTTACTGCATGGAGCCTTGCTCAAAGATTAGAAGTTTTAACTGGATTTTCTTTTGGCGCCTCATCTATTGCATTATTTGCAAGAGTTGGAGGTGGTATATATACTAAAGCTGCAGATGTTGGAGCTGATTTAGTTGGTAAGGTTGAAGCTGGGATACCAGAAGATCATCCATTAAATCCTGCCACTATTGCTGATAATGTTGGTGATAATGTAGGAGATGTTGCTGGTATGGGGGCTGATTTATTTGAATCATATGTTGGATCAATT
Organism: uncultured bacterium; assembly: GCA_964646655.1. Taxonomy (GTDB): domain Bacteria; phylum Fidelibacterota; class Marinisomatia; order SCGC-AAA003-L08; family D37C17; genus TMED6. Next base: position 28,625 of record CAZYFB010000007.1, on the reverse strand, counting down.
ATTGCAACGATGGTTCTTGGTTCAGCAATATTTGTAGCCAATGGTAGCACAGATGCTGGAATGGGTTTTGTAATTTTACCTTTAGTTTTAGCTGCCACAGGTATTATTTGTTCTATCATAGGAACATTTTTTGTAAAGGTTAGCGATGGAGGGAGCCCTCACAAAGCTTTAAATCTTGGTGAATTTTTATCAGCTTTATTAATGTTAATAGCATCTTATTTTATTATCACTAATCTTTTACCTAACAGCTGGTCAATTAATAATCAAACTTATTTTTCCATTGGAGCATTTTGGGCAACAATTGCTGGTTTAATTGCTGGTCTTTCAGTAGGGAAAGTAACGGAATATTATACTGGAACAGGGACAAAACCAGTAAATGAAATTGTCAGACAATCTGAAACAGGAGCAGCTACAAATATTATATCAGGGCTTGGTACAGGCATGATGTCTACGGCAATACCAATTTTATTAATATCAGCAGCAATATTAATTGCACATAATTATGCTGGTCTTTATGGTATTGCAATTGCTGCTGTTGGAATGTTAGCAAATACTGGTATTCAGCTTGCTGTTGATGCGTACGGACCAATTTCTGATAATGCGGGAGGTATTGCTGAAATGGCAGAACTTCCATCTGAGGTACGTACTAGAACAGATGAATTAGATGCTGTTGGTAACACTACAGCAGCTATAGGCAAAGGGTTCGCAATTGCTTCAGCAGCTTTAACTGCTTTAGCTTTATTTGCTGCTTTTGCTGATAAAGCAGAGCTTACTTCTATTAATGTGATGCAACCAATAGTGATGGTAGGTTTATTAATTGGAGCTATGCTTCCATTTGTATTTTCAGCTTTAGCCATGAATGCAGTTGGTCGTGCAGCTATGAGTATGATTCAAGAAGTAAGAAGACAATTTAATGATATACCTGCATTAAAAGCAGCATTAGAAATTATGAAGAAATATAATGCTGACTTAAGTAATGCTACTGAAGAAGATAGAAAAATATTTGATGAAGCTGATGGCAAAGCAGAATATGATAAATGTGTAGAAATATCAACACAGGCATCTATTAGAGAAATGGTGTTACCTGGTTTATTAGCTGTTCTTATTCCAATTTTAATTGGTTTTGTAGGTGGTAAAGAAATGTTAGGAGGCTTGTTAGCTGGTGTTACTGCATGTGGTGTTTTAATGGCAATATTTCAATCTAATGCAGGTGGAGCATGGGACAACGCCAAAAAAACTATAGAAGAGGAAGGACGTAAAGGTTCTGATGCTCATAAAGCAGCGGTAGTTGGTGACACTGTGGGCGATCCCTTTAAAGATACTTCTGGACCTTCTTTGAATATTTTAATTAAATTAATGTCAGTTGTTGCGCTAGTGATAGCGTCCTCAATTGTTTAAAGGAGAATTTATGTCTTATTATGAAACTATGTATATTGTACATCCTGCTTTAGAGGCAGGAAGGCTTAAAGACTTAATATTATCTGTTGAGTCAACACTTAAAGATTTTGGTGGAAAAACACATACAATAGAAGCTTGGGGTAAAAAGAAACTTGCATATCCTATAAATAAGGAAAAATATGGAATGTATGTATTATTTCAATTTGAAGCTGATGGAACTAAAAATAAAGAGTTTAATACAACATTAGATCATAACACAAATGTGTTAGCTTATTTAACCACTAAAATTGAAAAAAATGATTTAATTGAGGATTTAAAATCTATAGATAGTCAATTAGGCTTATTAAATAAAGATGAATCTAATAGTGATCAAGTTGAAAATATTAAAGAAAAAGATAATTCTGAAAATGAACAACAAGAGACTGTTGAACAAACTTCAGAAAATCAGGAGGATAAATAAATATGGCTGGATTATCATATCAAAAGAAAATATGTCCATTTAAAGAAAATAAAGATTTAGTTAAAATGATAAATTATAAAGAATACAAATTCTTAAGAAAATTTTTAACTGATCAAGGTAAAATTATTCCAGGTTATGTGACAGGCGTTTCTGCAAAATATCAAAGAATGATTGCTAAAGAAATAAAGAAAGCAAGAAACATTGCATTATTACCATATCATGTAGATCCAAGAAATATTTAGAAGGGAAAAAAATGAAAATAATTCTATTACAAAGTGTTAGAGGTTTAGGTGACCCAGGTCAAATTGTTAATGTTAAATCTGGTTATGCTAGAAATTATTTAATTCCTAATGATATGGCTATATATGCAACTAAAAGTAGTATTGCTCAAGCTGAATATCAAATCGAAAAATCTAAAGAATATGAGGCTAAAAGAGTAGCTGAATTAGAAGAGGTAGGCGCTAAATTAAATAAGGTAACATTAAAGTTTGAATTGCAAACGTCAGAAGAAGATAAGTTGTTTGGCTCTGTAACACCACAAATGGTATGTGATCAATTACTTGAAAGTGGATATAAAATTGAGAAGAAAGATGTTGCAATTCCAGAACCTATTAAAGCAATTGGTAGTTATTTTGTTGATATATATTTACATAAAGATGTTGTTGCACGAATCAAAGTAAAAGTAAAAGCTCTTTCTACATAATCTTAGTTCATGTATGCACAAGTTTGCTTTCCTTTTTTTCTAAATAAAACATTTACTTATAAAGTACCTGTAAAGTTTCAGGACATGGCATCTCCTGGTGTTTTAGTAAATGTTAAGTTTAAAAATAAGGACAGCAAAGGATTTTTAGTTTCTACATCTAATCAAGTTAATTTTAAAGGCCCAATCAATTCAATTATTTCAATTGAAAATCAGATTCCTCAAGAATTATGGCACACTTTAGAATGGATGTCAAAATATTATGTAACTCCAATTGGAAAAATAACTCAAACTGTATTATCGTGGGCTTTTAAAGATAATTCAATAAAAAGAAAAAGTTTGATTAAAGAAATTAAAACTGAATCACTAGATTCTTTTGATTTAACACATTCACAAGAAAAAATTTATAATAATATAATTTCTAATAAAAGAAAACCTCATTTTATATATGGTGTACCCGGTAGTGGAAAAACAGAAATTTATTTGAAATTATGTAATCACTATATTAATAAAAAAAAATCATGCCTTGTTCTAGTTCCAGAAATAGCTCTATCATCACAAATTTTTGATCGCTTTAAAAACTACTATGGTCATAATGTATTACTATGGCATAGTCAGACAACAGAGTCATATAGAAAAAATACACTCCATAAAATAAATAAGAAAGATCCTTGTATTATTATTGGTGCCCGTAGCGCCTTATTCGCTCCTATAAAAAACTTAGGAATAATAATTGTAGATGAAGAACATGATAGTTCATATAAAGAAGTAGAAAAACAACCTTGTTATAACGCTCGTGATTTATCTATTGTAAGAGCAAAATTTTCTAATGCAATAATAATTTTAGGAAGTGCAACTCCTAGTTTAGAGACTTATTTTAATTCTTATATTAATAATAAATACTTTGTATATGAATTAAATGAAAGATATGGAAATGCGAAGTTACCATCAGTCAAGATAATAGATATGAATGACTCAGATCAAAAAATATCCAATCAAAATATCATTAGCCATTTTTTATATAAACAAATTGAAAAAAGAATTCAAAACAATGAACAAGTATTAATATTGCATAATAGAAGAGGTTTTTCTGCTATAAAAGTATGCACTGAATCTGATGAAATACTACATTGTGAAGATTGTGACGTTATTTTAACATACCATGCAAAAATTGAACAACTAATTTGTCATCATTGTAATAAAAAATATTCAATTGAAAAATATACTAAATCTAATATTAAATATTTAGGTTATGGGACAGAACATATTGAGAGTATTTTAAGTCAGCTTTTTCCAAGCTCGAATATTATTAGAATGGATGCTGATTCAGCAAAAACTATGAAAAAACAAAAGGAGATTTTAACAAAATTTCAAGATAATGATTTTAATATATTATTGGGAACTCAAATGATTGCAAAGGGCTTAGACTTCAAAAATATTACTTTAGTTGCTGTACTAAATGCAGATTTAGGTATGTTTATTCCTGATTTTAGATCTTATGAAAAAACATTTCAATTACTATATCAAGTTATAGGACGATCAGGAAGAAGTGATAAATTAGGAGAAGCTATTATTCAAACCTATCAACCTAAAAATCAATTAATTCAAATGTCAACTAATTATCAATCTAAGCAGTTTTATAACTTAAATTTAGAAAGTAGAAAAAATCTTAATTACCCTCCCTTTAAGAGATTAATTCGTATTCTATTTCAATCAAAGTCTTTAAAAAATTGTATTAATAGTTCAAATAAAATATATAAAATTTTAAAGAATCAGTTCAAAGATTCCATCATTGGCCCCTTACCTTGTCCAATTGAAAAGTTAGCTTCAAATAATCGCTATCATATTTTACTAAAAGTAGATGCTAAAGAAATGTCTTATTCCATAAAAACTATGCAGTACATTCAAGATAATAAAGAACAATTAGTTAATAAAAATGTAAAATTATTAATTGATATTGATTCCATATCGGTACTTTAATATGAAAAGAATATTTTTATTTATTTTGATCTCAATATGTTGCACAAACACAAGCTATCAAGGTCTATTATTTCCTATCAATACATTTGAAGTATTAACAAATAATTCTGACTATCATATTTTTAAAAATATGATTTTATCCAAATCAAAATATAATTCATTCTCATCAAGTTATATAAGTTTTCCAAATGATATTTCTTCAAACACTTTAATTTATGATTATAAAATAACAAATTTGAGAATGAAATCTGGCATTCAAATTATTAATTTTGGTAATATTGAGGATTCTGAAACAGGCTACAGTTTTTCTTCACAAGATTATATTTTTAGCCACCAATTTTCAAAAAAGATTTATCATCAACTTTATTCATCGGTTGAAATTAACTATTTGTATTCAAAAATTGACAATTTTAAAAGTAGTATTCTTACAACCAAAATAAATGTTTTTTATAAATTAAATAGATTTATTTTTAATATATTTTTAGATAATTATGGAAAAGTAATTAATTCATACACTATATATAAAGAAAAAATACCCGAATTATATGGTTATTCTTTATTAGTAAAGCCCAAAAATATAAATTTATTATTTTCATTGAAACAGGAATTTTATGTTAATACATCTAATCTTAATATAAGTGCTGAATTACTATTAAAAAGAAGTTCGATCTTTATTGGATTTTCATCAATTGCTCAAGATTTATATTTTGGAGATTTTTACGAAGATTTTTTTACTGGCACTGGTTTTGGGCTAAAAACCCAATATAAAAAATTTAATATTTCTTTGGGCTATCAAAATTTAGGACCACTTGGAAGCATATCAAGTTTGACAGTAAATAAATTAATTAATTAAATTATATTTTAAACCAATATTTTTGAATGCACTTATTGCACAATCAAGCTCTTCTTTTGTATGCGCTGCACTTATTTGAACTCTAATTCTAGCTTCATCCTTAGGTACTACTGGATATGAAAATCCAATAACATAAACATTTTCATTAAGCATATCGTCAGCCATTTTTTGAGCTATCTTTGCATCTCCAATCATCACAGGCACTATCGGATGTATACTTTCTTTAATCGTAAAACCTAACTTCGTTATTTTTGATCTAAAGTATTGAGTATTTTCATTTACTTTATCAATTAAATCATTACTTTTCTCTAGAAGATCTAAAACTTTAATTGACGCAGCTACTATCACGGGAGCTAAAGAATTACTAAAAAGATAAGGCCGTGATTTTTGTCTTAGTATCGAAATAATTTCTTTATTTGCTGATGTAAAACCACCCGATGCGCCACCTAAAGCTTTTCCCAGTGTTGATGTAATAATATCAACTTCATTAAGTACATTATGAAATTCAGCGGAACCTCTACCCGTCTTTCCAACAAAACCAGTTGCATGTGAATCATCGACATGAACAAGCGCATTATATTTTTTTGCAAGTGCACATATTTTATCTAATTTTGCTATATAACCATCCATTGAAAAAACTCCATCAGTAGTAATTAATCGAAATCTATTATTTTGAGTTTCTTTTAAAATTGCCTCTAATTCTTCCATATTCGAATTTTGGTATCGATGTCTATCTGCTTTACAAAGACGTACACCATCAATTATACTTGCATGATTTAATGAATCAGATATTATGGCATCTTCTTTATCCAAAAGTGTTTCAAATAGCCCACCATTTGCATCATAACATGATGTATATAAAATTGTATCTTCTTTTTTTAAAAATGATGAGATTTTTTCTTCAAGTCGTGTATGAATAGTTTGGGTACCACAAATAAAGCGTACAGAACTTAATCCAAAGCCCCATTGATCTAAGGCCATTTTCGCTGATTTTTTTATATCCGAATTATTTGATAAACCTAAATAATTATTTGCACAGAAATTTAAAACCGTTTTATTGTTTACACTTATATTTGCACTTTGATCAGATTCAATAATTCTTTCATTTTTATATAAACCTTCATTTTTTATTTTTGACAACTCTTTTTTTAGAAATATTTTATTTGTATACATATTTATTCTTTCATTTTATAGTAATCTGAAATATATGGAATTAAATAATCATCAAATGCTTTATTAAAATTAAATTTTGGCTCCCAACCCCAATCCTTTTTGGCTGCTGATTGATCTAAATCAGAAGGCCAACAATCAATTAAAGACTGTCTTCTTTCGTTAATATCGTAATTTAATTGAAAATTTGGAAAATGTGCTTTTAATTTATTGTATATTTCTTGAACAGTAGGATTAAAAGCTTGAATATGATAAACATTTCTTTTCAAGGAACTCCTTTTAGTATTCATTAATGTTATTATAGCATCAATAGCATCAGGCATTACCATAAATGGTATACATGATTTTGGATTAACATAACAAGTATAACTCTTATTCTGTACAGCATTGTGAATCATTTCAGGGGCGTAATCACTAGTACCACCAACAGGTAATGTATTTGCACTAACAATACCTGAAAATCTCAAAGATCTAAAATCAAGATTGTTCATTAAATCAGAGTATTTACTAAAATATGAACCTATTCTTTCACAGTACAATTTATTACATCCATACATATTACTTGGATCACAAAATTCATCTTCTGATATTTTTACATTATTATTTTTGTCTAAGTGATAAACAGCTATTGAGCTAGCAAAAAAAAATTTAACTTTAGTATTATTATTTTGAATTTCATATAATAAATTTAAAAAACCATCAACATTTATTTGATGTGATAAAAATGGTAACGATTCAGCCTTAGTGCTTAGAATTGCTGCTAGATGATAAACTTGTTTTATTTTATTTTCAGTAAAGATTTTATTAATCAATTGCTTATCTTTTATATCTCCAATATAGCTTTTTGTTAAAAATGATTTGATTGATTTTTTAATTGGCTTGATATCTAATCCAATAATATTTTTTACATCTAATTCTTTTAGTCGTTGAACTAATGCGCTGCCCATTTCACCATTTAAGCCAGTAATTAATATCATTAAATTAAAACCTATTTTTTTATTTGATTAATTATAATACTATAAAATTTACAACTTAATATATTAATTTTAAATCGAACATTTATTTATATTATAAAATGATTTTTAAAAGATATTTTATATTTTTACTACTTATAGTAGCTTGCTCAGTAAATAATGATGACAATGAAACATATGGCATAAATTTTGGCTCTGATGATGGTCTGGATATAGTTACTTGGAATTTAGAATTTTTTCCAAAACATCAAGAAACATTAGAGTATTTACTAGATTTTATACCAAGCATTAATTCTGATATATATGCTTTACAAGAAATTTCCAATCAAAATGAATTTAATAAATTAGTTAATGAGCTAGGCCCAGAATGGGTTGGTTTTAGATCAGACGATAGTGATTATCAAGAATTATCGTACATAGTGAATTCTAATTTTGTGGATATTATTACCACACCTTATTCTATCTTGGAAGATCAAGAGCATTTTTTTGCATATAGAGCTCCCTATGTTTTAGAGGTTAATTTTAATGAAACTAAATATATTATAATTAATGTTCATTATAAGTGTTGCGGAAATGGAACAATCGAATCTGATTATTGGGATGAAGAATATAGAAGACAACAGGCTACTTACCATTTAAAAAGTTATATAGATAATAATTTTTCAAATGAAAATGTAGTTATTGTAGGTGACTTTAATGATGATATTTCAGAAGAAGTTTCTAAAAACGTATTTTATGAATTTTTAAATGATCCTGATAATTATTTTTTTACTGATACATACATTGCTGAAGGCAGCTCAGAAAACTGGTCTTTTCCTAGCTACCCAAGTCACTTAGACCATATTCTTGTAACAAATGAACTTTTTATTGATTCTATTAATACTTTTACAATTAAACTTGATGATTATATGATTGGTGGATTTCAAAAATATGATAACTATATTTCCGATCATAGACCTGTAGGTATTAACCTGTAATCCAATTTATAATTTTTTCAGCAATTCTATCTTTTCTATCTTTTTCAAATTCTATTTCTGAACCATCTTTTCCGTAAACATAAACATGATTAGTGTTAGAATTAAATCCTTCACCATCTTTGTTGGCATAATTTAGAATTACATAATCAGCATTTTTATTTATTAATTTATTTTTTGCATTGGTAATACCATTATCAGTTTCTAATGCAAATACAATTATTGTTGCATCAGTTTTTTTTGAAATCTTTTGAATTACATCAGGATTTTCTTTCAAGTTAATTATTAATTCCGATTGATTTTTTTTAATTTTATTTCTGTGTACTTTTATAGGAGAGTAATCTACAACTGCTGCGCACATAAATATGTAATCCATTTTTTTTAAATCCACTGAATCAAAAGCTAATACTAAATCATCAGCCGTTACAATATTTATTAATTTTGCTTCTGGATGAGGCTTTAAATTAACAGGGCCAGAGATTAAGGTTGTATTTGCACCTTTATTACATACAGCATTTGCAATTGAGTATCCCATTTTACCAGATGAGTGGTTTGATATGAATCTTACAGGGTCTATTGGCTCAAGTGTGGGGCCTGCAGTTATTAAAATATTTTTATTTTTAAGCGGCTGTTTAATTTCTAGAACAGATCTGATTTCATTTGTGATGGTATTAATATTAGCTAATCTTCCTTCACCTTCGTGTAGACTAGCCAAATACCCACTTTCTGGATTAATTATTATCTTATTCATAGATTTTAACTTATCTACAGACTCAATTATAGATTTATTTTGCCACATTTTGTAATTCATGGCAGGTGCAAAAATTATAGGCTGTTCACATACCGATAATGTAGTGGATACAATATCATCTGCAATACCATTAGCAACTTTTGATAGAATATTAGCTGTAGCAGGCATAACAAGAATTAAATCTAAATCAAATGATAAGTTTATGTGTTCAAGTCCAGCTTTTGGACTATCAGGAAATAAGTCTGTAATCACTTCGTTATTAGTAAGGGCTGCAAAGGTTGATTTGCCAACAAATTTTTCAGATGATTTTGTCATCATCACCTGTACATTCATTTCTTGCTTTTTTAATACTCTAATAATTTCACAGGTTTTGTATGCAGCTATTGAACCTGTAATGCAAATTAAAAGATTTTTATTTTTTAATGTATTTACTTTTTTATGCATAACATTAATCCATCTCTTATTGGGAGCATTGTATTAAAACATTTTTTATCTTCATTAATAATTTTTGCTGTTTCTGAAATAGTTTTTGTCTCTTTATCTTGAGGATTTAGAACTTTACCACCCCAAAGCATATTATCTAATATCATTATTCCGTTAGGTCTTAACAATTTAATACATTCTCTATAGTAATTAATGTAATTATTTTTATCAGCATCAATAAAGCAAAAATCAAAACTATTTTCTTCAAAAATTTTAATAGATTTTAAAGCTGGTCCTTCATGTATTTTAATTTGTTTATAGTAATGACTTTTTTTCAAAAATTTTTTGGCCGTTTCAATATGATTATTTCCTATTTCACATGTATGAATAAATGCATCATTAGATATACATTCTGCCATTTTAAGTGCGCTATATCCAGTAAACATACCAATTTCTAATATATTTTTTGCATTTATTGCTATTATAAAACTTTTTAAAATATTTGCAACTTGAATCCCGCTTATCATTTGCGGAGCCGGCTCATTATCATATGTATATTTAATTAATTCATTACCTAAATCTGACTCTCTATTGGAATTAGTTTCACAATAATTAATAATATCATTTTTATTTATCTCAGCAATCATAATAATTTATCTAACTCACCATTTTGTTCTAAAAATAATAAAGAATCATAGCCACCAATATATCGATTATTAATACATATCTGAGGAACTGTAGAACCACCAGTTAATTTTTGTAATTCTTGCCTACTAATATCTTCTTTTTCAATATCAACTTCTTTAAAATCAACGCCTTTTTGAATAAGTAAATTTTTAGCAAAGCGACATGGAGCACACCAAGATGCACTATACATAATTACCATAAAATATTCCTATAATTTTATTAAATTTAATATAATAAATATAAATATCATCAATCAATATTCAGGAGGCTTAAATGCTACTAAAAGTAGGTGAAAAAGCACCAAAATTTAATTTATTAAACCAAGAAGGTCAAATCATCTCTTCAGATAAATTATATAATCAAAAATATATTTTATGGTTTTATCCAAAAGCTAGCACACCTGGTTGAACAGTTCAAGGTCAAGGGTTCCGTGATGAGCTCAATTCATTTTTGGATTTAGGAATTAAAATATTTGGTGTTTCAGCAGATTCAATCAAAAAACAAAAAAATTTTCATACAAAACAAAATTTTAACTTTGATTTATTATCAGATGAATCACATCAAATGCTTGAAGAATATGGTGCTTGGGGTTTAAAAAAGTTTATGGGAAGAGAGTATATGGGGATTAACCGAATTACTTATATAATAGATGAGCAAGGATACATTGCATCAGTTTTTGATAAAGTTAAAACAAAAACTCATGCAATTGATGTTTTAGATGTTTTGTAGAAAAATATCCATACTTTTTTTTATAGCTTTATCCTATACACAAACCTATCCTCAGATTGGTAGTGACGAAACATTAGATATTGTTACTTGGAATATTGAAAATTTCCCTAAAAATGAACAAACAATTAATTATTTATCTGAAATTATTAATGATATTAATGTTGATTTAATTGCCTTACAAGAAATAGAAAGTCAAAATTCATTTGAAGACCTTATCAGCAATTTAAATGGATCCTGGTATGGATACAGAGCAGATGATGGAAATTGGGGTGAGCTATCTTATTTAATAAATACAGATAATATTCAAATCACACATTATCCTTATACAATTTTGGATGATTATGAACATTTTTATGCTTATAGAACCCCCTATATTGTTAAAGTTCAGTTTTCAAACGAAGAATTCATAATCATCAATGTTCATTATAAATGTTGTGGTGATGGATATGTTGAAGATGATTATTGGGATGAAGAATATAGAAGATTAATTGCTAATCAATATTTGAAAGATTATATTGATTTTCATTTTAGTAATGAAAATGTAATAATTTTAGGAGATTTTAATGATGATATAGCTGAGCCAACTACTAACAATGTTTTTAATGATTTTTTATTTGATCATTTGAATTATATTTTTACAGATTTATTTATTGCTCAAGGCCTATCATCTGATTGGTCTTTTCCTAATTGGCCAAGTCACCTAGATCATATATTAATAACTGATGAGTTGTTTGATAACATTTCTAATGATTCTGTATTTACTTTTAAAATAGATGATTATATGAGTGGATGGTGGGAATATGATAATTTAATTTCAGATCATCGACCAGTTGTAATAAATCTTCAATTTGAAATGACAGGTGATATTAACTTTGATGGTATTATAAATGTATTAGATGTAACAATATTAATTAATATGATTTTAAATAATGATTTTTCTGAAATTGTAGATCTTAATAATGATTTAGGTTTAAATATTTTAGATGTTATCTTACTTATTGATCTTATTTTTTCTTAATCGTTATTTTTACTGATTTCATCTAATTTATTTATTCCTTTTTCTACCTCTTGCAAAACCTTGTCTTTAACAGAATTTATTTTTTCTTGGTTTGGTAGTGTTTGATCAGTATACATTAAGTAGCCTATATAACAAATTAAGACAATCAAAATTATCATTAATAGTTTAAAGATTTTTTTTAAAATACTATACACTAGAATTAATATTAATATACTAACTATTGTCAAGTAAATAGGTTCATTAATTATAATATTATAAATGTGTTCTAAGCTCATTTTATTTAGTATTAATTAATTTTTGTATTTCAATATTTTGAGCATTAGGATTTAATAGGATAGCTTTTTGGATACTTTCTTTAGCTTTTTCAATATTATTTTTTTGAGAATAAAAAATTGCCATATCTTGAAATAATTGTGATAATTCTATTTTAATCAACTCTTCATCTTTTAAACTTTTTATTACCTCAATTAACAAATGTGTTTGGCTGATAGCACCTTCATAATTCTTATTATTATATAGGTTTTTAATTTTACTTCTTCCCATTTCAAAGATTTTTAAGAGCTCATCTTTTGAGTTATTTTTTGCAGCTAATTGTAAAGTATCTATAGGATTAAGCAATAAGTTAATTCTTTGAATCTGCTGGTAAATAGAGTCAGCATGATTAATTAGATATGCTTTATTAATAAATTCATAAGCTTCTTCAAATTTATTTTCAATAATTGAAATTTCAGATAAATAATACAAAGATGTGATTTTTATAGTATAATCATTATTGTAGCTGAGATTTTCAAAATCAGATTTTAAAATATCTAAACTTTTATCATTTAGTAAATTATTATTTTTTAAATATTTAAATTCATCAATAATTGATTCTAAATTGATATGATTAGAATCTTTGCACCCAAATAATAAAAGTAAAGTTAGAAAAATTAATTTAGATAGTTTTTGCATTTTTACTCTCCAAAAATTTTTTGAAAAAATGAAGGAAAAAAATATAATATAATCAACCACATTATTCCTTTTAATAAATAAAATAAAAAAGCTCCAGATATAATTTTTTTTAATAATTTCATTTTTTAATGTTTCTCAAGACAAATTTAGTTTATAAATATTCCTAAAGACAAATAAATTATAAATTTGATATAACCAACCTAATTTTTTCACCTAATATATCAACATGCTCTTTAGTTACAGTAAGAGCTGGCGCAATTCTTACAGTTGAATGATGAGTTTCTTTGGCATATATACCATTATTTAATAGTTCCATAGAAACTTTGTGCCCATCTAAATTCTTTGCATCATGCATTTCAAATGCAGTCAGTAACCCTTTACCTCTAACCTCTTTTATTTTATCCGGAAAATCACTTTTAAGATTTTGAAAATGACCCATTAATTGTGCGCCTCTTTTTTTTGCATTTTGCGCTAAATTTTCTTCGATTAAAGTTTTTATTGCATAAATACCTACAACTGAAGCAAGTGGATAACCACCAAATGTGGATCCTTCAGATCCAGGAGTTAGAGTACCAATCACATCATCTCTTCCTGCTACAAAAGATACAGGTAAAATACCACCTCCAGCTGCTTTACCGCAACCCATGATATCAGGCTTAACATCATACAATTGATGTGCAAAATATTCACCCGTTCTACCAAATCCAGTTTGCACCTCATCAAATGCGAGTAAAATATTATGTTCTTTGCATAATTTTGACACTTTTGGCCAATAATCATCATCAGGTACAATTACTCCAGCTTCGCCTTGAATAGGCTCAACGGAATAAGCTGCAATTTTATCACCCTTTCTTTCAAATAAATCTTTTAATGCATCATAATCATTATATGGAACTAATTCAATACCAGGAACAAATGGACCAAATCCTGATCTTGAGTCTGGATCATCTGACATTGATACCGCAGATAGTGATCTACCATGGAAATTGCCTGTAGCTCCTATTACTAAACATTCATTTTCTGGAATACCTTTTACAAATTGACCCCATCGTCTACATAACTTAAAGGTTAATTCCCATGACTCAACACCGGCAACTTTAGGAACAACTCTTTCCATCCCTGTAAAAGCAGTTGTAGCTAATAAAAATGCACTCATATATTTATGTCTTATTGATCTTGGTACTGTAGGTAATTTTTCATTTTGCAGATGTGCAATTACTGCATCAACTATTGTTGTGTTTAATTGACCTTGATTAACTGCTGAGTAACAACATAGCCCATCTAACAATTCTTCTTCAATATAACTATTTACGGTATCCTTTGATGGTTTTCTACAAATTAAAGTAGATGAATCTTTTACATGAGAAACAACAACATTTTCTAAAGGACTGTAATTTTGTCCTCCATTTTCTTTTTCTATTTTTTCATGATCTGATGGAGATAAATCTCCAATACGTACCCCATTAACTGTTAAATCATCCCCATAGCCATCAATTTTTACCATTTCTTTTACCTCTTTGTTTTGATTAAATCTGTTATCAAAAAAGCTAATTCGATACTTTGTTCATGATTTAGTCTTGGGTCACATGAAGTTTCATATTTTAAGTGTAAATCTGACTCTTTAATATTTCTGATGCCACCAACACACTCAGTAACATCATTAGGAGTTAATTCAAAATGGACACCATTAGCTTTTGTAATTGAATTATAATGTATATCAAAAAATATTTCTAATTCCTTTGTAATTGCATTAAAATTTCTTGTTTTATACTTATTATCATATTTATATGTATTGCCATGCATAGGATCACAACTCCATATGACATTAAAATTATTTTTTGAAATCATTTTGATTATTAGTGGTAATTCTTTTTCAATATTTTTTTTACCAAATCTACATATCAGAACAATTTTCCCTTTTTCGTTTAAGGGATTTATTTTTTTAATAATTAATTCTAAATCACTTAAATCAATATTAGGACCACACTTTATTCCAATTGGATTTTCTATACCACTTAAATATTCTACATGAGCACTATTTAATTGTCTAGTTCTATCTCCCAACCAAACCATATGAGCAGAGGAATTATAAAACTTACTATTATATGATCTAGTTAATGCTGATTCATAACCTAACAATAAGCATTCATGAGAGATATAAAATTCATTGAATTTTTTTTCGCTAAATAAATTAATATCATTGCTAATAGTATTTAAAAATTTAAGAGATTTATTTACATCTTTAATTGTTTTATCAAAACGATTATATATTTTAGAATGGTTAAGCATTTCAATATTCCAGAAATGCTTTAAATTTTTAAATTTATTTTTAATAATTGGCTGTATCAAATTTAAAGTAGCTGTTGATTTATGATATGCCTCCAATAAACGATCTGGATTGGGTGTTCTAGCTTTTAAATTAAAATCAACTTTGTTAACAGCATCACCTCTAAAAGTTGGCAATGTTATGCCATTTCTTGTTTCTGTTAAAGAAGTTCTTGGCTTGGCATATTGACCTGCAAACCTTCCTATCTTAACTGTATCTATTGATGCGCCATAAGAAATGATTGTTGCCATTTGAAATAAAATTTTTAGCTTATCTTTAATTGATTGTTCTGAAAATTCGTTGAATGATTCAGCACACTCTCCTCCTTGTAATAAAAATGCTTTCCCATCTTGAACCTGAACAAGCCTATTTTTTAATTTATTAATTTGATCTGGAAAAATTAATGAAGGGTAATTATGTAATATATTTATTGTAGACTCATAAATAGATTTGTCTGGCCAAATAGGTTGTTGTAGTAATTTATAATTTTTCCAACTATTTAAATTCCAACTAAGGTTTAATTTTCTTTTTTCCATTGTTCCCATGTTAAAGTTTTTAATTGTAAAGCATGAATTTCATTTGTAATCATATTACCTAAAATTTTATAAATTAGCCGATGTTGCTCTATCAAATTTTTCCCTATAAAATCATCACTAATTATTATGGCATTAAAATGATCATTTGTTCCTGTCATATCTTGTAAAAATATTTTTGGATCTTGTAATGCCTTTTTTAATTTTTCTTCTATTTTTTTTTCTATCATATTTATCTTTTAAAATATGTCTTAAATTTAAACATCTTAGATTATATCTTTTTAAGATTTTTGTAAATAAGTAAAAAATTTTTAAATTTTAAAAAATGCATAAAATTTACCTAACTATTCTTTTTACCCTTCTTTTCAGCTATGAATTAGAAGAGAAGCTTTCTATAACAGAGTTAAAAGAAGAAGCTCAGCTATTTATTCTGAATAAATCTTATATTGATGCAATTGCTAATTATGAGAAAATTTATGATATACAATCTTTAATTTTTGGATCACAGAATAAGAATTTATCTGAAACTCTAATTGTTTTAGGAGATTTATATTATAAAATTGATGATGAAATCAACACATTACGTTGTTTTCAGGAAGCAATTCATATAATGCATTACAATTCACTGCTATCTGATCAACTATTAATCACACCCTTTGAATATCTATATGAAATATATCTAAATAATGACCAACTCGAAATTTCAGAATTAATTTCAAATCATTTATCGTATCTATATTCATTAGATACTCTTTCTTATGATAATACAGATTGGACTAATGCATTAAATAAACAAGCTGATTTAGATAAAATTAATAAACAATTAACTTTTTTAGAAGATAGTATTTTTGTTATACAACCCAATGACTTTGTTGATAGCGCAAAGGTTAATATTAAAAATACTGAATATAATAGAGCAATCATTTCATTATCTACTGCTTTTGTTGAAGGCTATGATATTTTTGATTATGATTTTTATAATGATTTTTTTAATTCTCTAAATGATTTAGAATTAAATCAACTCCAAGATTATTTTCAAACATCTAAATATTCTGATAATCAAGATATACAGGCAGCTGCATATTTTTTCTTATCAATGATTTCATTTAAACTAGGTAATAATAACCTTTCTTTATCGTATACAAATGAATTTTTACGACTTATGCCTGATGATTTAATTGGGTATACAATTTTAGCTAACAATTATTTTTCAGAAAAAAATTATATAGATGCATTATCAGAATATCAAAAAATTATTTGGGCAAATCCAGATAATGAGTTAGCCCTTTTTCAGCAGGGCGTTTGTTTTTATAAATTAAATTATAATGCCCAAGCTCAACAAAATTTTAATATAGTTTTAGAAAATAATCAAAATCACTATAATAGTAAATATTATTTAGCATTAATTAATTACGAAAATGAAAAATTCAATCAAGCTATTCCCTTATTTTTAGAGTTACTTCAGAATGATTCTAAAAATTATGAAATATATAATTATTTAGGTAATTCCTATCTAAAAACTAATAATTTAAAATTAGCTCTTTCATCTTTCAGGCAATCCTTAACATTAAATTCTTATGATGCAAATATTTACTATCAAATAGGTTTAATTTATGAAAAATTATTAAATATAGATGAGGCTATAAAAAATTATAATCAAGCTATTAATATGGACGATAATAATAATGATTTGATATTTAGGTTAGGAATGATTTTATACCAAGATGGGCAATATAAAAAATCTTTAGAATATTTACGCAGACACCTTTTATACGAGCCTAAAGACATTCAAGTAATTAAAATTTTAGCTAATATTTTATATTCACTTAATCGTTTACCTGAATCTATAGATAAATATAAACGATTAATTGAATTAGATCAAAACAATTTATCATATTATTATAAAATTGCATCTGCATATTGGGACTTGGGACAATATAATAAAGCACAATTTTATTATAATACTATATTGGAATATGAAGAATTTCAAACAGGTGAAGTGTATTATTATTTAGGCTTTATTGCTAATCAAAATAAAAATTATGATTTAGCTCTAGATTATTTTTTTTATGCACGGGAATGTGAATATAGTAGCTTAAATTTATATAATCAAATTTCTTTTGCTCTTTTACAAAAAGAAAATTATAAAGATTTAATTCCCTTATTGCATGAAGGGCTATATTATCATCCTGATAATTATGAGTTATTATATAATTTAGCTTTTTCTTATTTTCATATTGACCTATATGAAGAATCCATTAGTTTGTTTAAAAAATATATTATTAGAAATAGCAATGATTTAACCGCCTCCTATTTACTAGGTGTCGCATATTATAAAATGAAACAATATAAATCATCATTATATTATCTTGAATTAGTTAATAATAGTAATGATTTTGAAATTTTATATTATTTAGGATCATGCCATTATGAGCTTGAAAATTATTCTAAAGCAATTCGTGCATTTAAAAAATCTTTAATCATTAATCCAAGAAATCAGTACGCTATTTATGCATTAGGTCAGACATACATTGAGTCAGGTAATAAAAGAGATGCAAATAGACAACTTAAGGCATTAATGAACTTTGATAGTGAACTATTTCAATTATTAAAAATTTCATTCGAAGCAAAATTTATTGATTAATTTAATGAAAAAAATAATTTTTAGATTAAATTATAGTATGAAAAAAGAACAAATATAATTATGAAAATACTTATTCCACCAAGTGAAGGTAAAGCTAAAGTCCAACCATTAGATATTTTATTTAAGGATACAAACTTTCAATTTTCTGAATATACCCAACAAATTGTAGATTATTTAGGCCTAATCGAACTTGAAGATTTAACATCTGTATATGGGACATCTCAAGAAAAAGCAACTATGTTTCATAGGCAAAATCAAGATGTATTTAATAGTAAATGTGTTCCAGCTATAGAAAGATATACTGGAGTTGTTTATAACCATATTGAATGGTCTAGTCTTTCTAAAAAATCGCAGAAGTATATGAATAACCATATTCTTATCTTTAGTGGTTTATTTGGCTTATTGTCTCCTGATACATTAATTCCTGACTATAAATTAAAAATGAATGTATTATCATTAAAAAGATTATGGGGTCCCATCATTACAGAGCATTTAAGTAAAGAAGATTTAATTTTTGATCTTTTACCTCAAGTACATAGAAAAGCATATACACCTAATAAGAATACTATACAAATTGACTTTCTCGTAAAAAATAAAGGCAAAACAACTGCTGCTGGACATTTTGGAAAATCAGTCAAAGGTGAATTCGTTCGTTTTTTAGCTCAAAATCAAGTAAAATCCATAAAAGAGTTTAAAGGTTTTGAATATGACGGTTTTAAGTGGGACGGAAAAAATTTTGTTAAAAATACCTAAGTGTCAATATTCCAAAACTACAAATATATTTTTTATGATTTAGAAACAACAGGGCAAAATGCGTGCTTTGATCAGGTAATTAGATTCGCTGCTAAAGAAACAGATTATAAATTAAATATAATTAAACACCATAATATTGACATTAAGCTTAGATGTGACATTATTCCTCATCCAAAAGCATTATTAGTCAACAGATTATCAATTGATCAACTTAAGCTCGGAAAAAATGAATATGATGCATTCAAAGAAATTCATTCTATCATGAATCAAGCTAATACAATTAATATTGGATATAATAGTTTAAGTTTTGATGACAATTTTTTGAGATTTGGATTTTATAGAAATTTGTTTGAACCATATACACATCAATATAAGAATAATAATTTTAGAGCTGATTTATATAAAATGATTATGGTTTATTATTTATATAAAAAAGATGAAGCAATTACATGGCCTATGCCTAATAATAGATTAAGTTTAAGATTAGAACAAATAAATGCTATTAATTCATTATATGAAGGTATGTCCCATGATGCAGAAGTAGATGTTTTTGTAACTATTGAATTAGCAAAAAAATTACAGACTATTGATCATAAAATGTGGGACTATTTAATTTCATCATTTATGGTAAATAATGATAAAAATTATTTTGAAAAATTACCAGATTTAGAATGCATAGATAACTCAAAATATAAAATAGGTGTATTTGTAAGTAATAAAAATGGATTAGCATCTAATTATGCATCTCCGATTCTAGCATTATGCCAAGCTTATGAAAATACAGAAAAAAAAGAAAAGAAGTATAGATTATTACGTTTAGATATGTATGATTTTTCAGAGTTCACAGAAGATAATTTTGATAAAAAAATTGAAAAAGGAATTCTCACTAAAACTTTTGGTGAACCTAATTTCATACTACCTTTTTCTGATAAATATTTACGTATTTTTAATGAACATATTACAGGTCTAGCAAAATCTAATTTATCTTGGTTAAAGCACAACCCTAATTGTTTAGAAAAGTTAATACAAAAGCATAGAAATAAAAATTTTGAAAAAAGTGATTTGAAGCTTGATTTAGATGCAAGTTTATATTCTGGAGGTTTTTTTAGTAAAGAGGAAAAAAATATAAGTGAAGAATTTCATATAAGTAATGAATTAAAAAAAGTAGCGATGATTTCATCTCTTTCCCAAAAAGATCCATCTAGTCGTATTGTTCAAATAGCAAAAAGAATTTTAGGACGCAATTTTTTTGATTATTTAAATGATATCCATAAAGAAGAGTATTCAAAATATTTGAGCTCTATTTTTCATAAAAAACCTAGCACAGTTGATTATGGAGGAAAATTAAGAGTTGATCCGAATGTCATTTTAAAAGAAACTAAAGAACTTAATAAAAATTCTAACAATAATTCTGAAGATAATAATATTTTAAATCAATTAGAAAAATTGATTGAAGAAAAAATTCAAACTCAAACAGATTTAGGTTTTTGATAAAATTCTTAAGTATGTTAATTTAAAGTATGGCACTAGAATATAATATATGTGAAAATGAATAGCTCCGAAAAAAACGGAGCTTTTTTTTTGTCTCAAAATCCTGCTACACTCTTGTTGGAAGATGGTACTATATTTAAGGGTTATGCTTTAGGTGCTATTGGGACTACAACAGGCGAACTATGTTTTAATACTAGCATGGTTGGCTATCAAGAAATTTTAACAGATCCATCATATAATAGACAGATAATTCTTATGACATATCCACAAATTGGTAATTATGGTATTAATTCAAAAGATATTGAGAGTAGAAAAATTCAAGCCTCAGGCTTAATAATAAAAGATATTTCATATTATCCATCAAACTATCAATCTGAAAAACCATTAGATCAATATTTAATAGATAATAATATTGTTGGTATTTATGGAATTGACACACGCTCATTAACAAAACATTTAAGAAATAATGGTGCAATGAACGCAATTATTAGCTCCAAAATAATGGATGATAAAAAACTTTTAGAAAAACTAGACGCAACTCCTTCAATGGAAGGTTTGAATTTAGTAGAAAATGTTACTTGCAGTAAATCATATCAATATGAAATTAATTCACAAAATCAATTTAAGGTTGCAGCGATTGATTATGGTATTAAAAGTAATATATTAAAATTATTAAATGAATATAATTGTAATGTGACTATTTTTCCAGCTAATGTAACCAATGACGAGATTAATAACTTTAAACCAGATGGCATATTCCTTTCAAATGGGCCAGGTGATCCTTCAGCGGTTGATTATGCAATAAAATGTATTCAAAGCTTAATAGGTATGTATCCTATTTTTGGGATTTGTCTTGGCCATCAACTATTGGCATTAGCATTAGGTGCAAAGACATTCAAGCTTAAATATGGGCATAGAGGTTCAAACCATCCAGTAAAAAACTTATCAAACAATAAAATTGAAATTACAAGCCAAAATCATGGCTTTGCTGTTAGCAAAGATAATTTACCCAATGATATCACAGTTACTCATATTAATTTAAATGATAACACAATAGCTGGAATATCTAACGTTGATATGAAAGCATTTTCAGTTCAGTATCACCCTGAATCATCACCTGGACCTCATGATTCAGAATATTTATTTCAATTATTTACAAAATTGATGGAAGACAATGCCCAAAAGAAATGATATACAATCAGTACTGATAATAGGTTCTGGACCCATTGTTATTGGGCAGAGCTGTGAGTTTGATTATTCTGGAACACAAGCTTGCAGAGCATTACAAGAAGAGGGTTATAAAGTTATTCTCATCAATTCTAATCCTGCAACTATAATGACTGATAAAGATTTAGCGGACGCAACTTATTTAGAGCCTATAACTACTGATTCAATTGAAAAAATAATACAAAAAGAAAATCCAGACGCAATTTTACCTACAGTAGGGGGGCAGACCGCTTTAGATATTGTTATTCAGTTAAACGAAAAAGGTATCTTAGAAAAATATAAAGTAGAGTTAATAGGAGCAAATATTAATTCTATACAAAAAGCAGAAAATAGAGAAGAATTTAAAAAAGCAATGGATCAAGTAGGCATTGATACTGCTAAAGGAGGATTTGCTAAGACTAAAACAGAAGCAACAATAATTATTGAGAATATGAATTTTCCAATAATTATTAGACCATCATTTACGCTTGGTGGAACTGGAGGTTCAGTAGCTTATAATATTGAAGAATTTAATAAGCTTATTGAAATGGGATTAGATGCAAGTCCTATATCAGAAGTATTAATTGAAGAATCATTGATTGGGTGGAAAGAATATGAAATGGAAGTAGTAAGGGATTCTAATGATAATGCAGTGATAGTATGCTCAATTGAAAATTTAGACCCAATGGGAATTCATACTGGAGATAGCATTACAGTTGCTCCCGCCCAAACATTGACTAATAAAGAGTATCAAAAAATGAGAGATTGGTCAATTTTATGTTTACGGACAATAGGTGTTGATACAGGAGGGTCTAATGTACAGTTTGCTATTAATCCTGATGATGGTAGGATGATTATTATTGAAATGAACCCTAGAGTTAGTCGCTCCTCAGCTTTAGCTTCAAAAGCTACAGGTTTTCCAATAGCTAAAATTGCAGCTAAATTAGCAATGGGATATTTTCTAGATGAGTTACCTAATGAAATAACAGGTAAAACAGTAGCTGCTTTTGAGCCAACATTAGATTATGTTGTTACAAAAATACCAAGATTTGATTTTGAAAAATTTCCGACAGCTAAGGGTATTTTAGGAGTACAAATGCAATCAGTTGGTGAGGTAATGGCTATTGGAAGAACTTTTAGAGACAGTATACAAAAGGCATTTCAATCTTTAGAAGTAGGCTTGTTTGGTTTAGAAGCTAAAATTACAGATTATAGGCCACTAGATTTATCAAAAATTAGTTTTGGTACAGCATTTAGATTATTAAAAGTCAAACAAGCCTTAGATGAAGGGCATAGTATAGATACATTATATAATCAGACTAAAATTGATAAATGGTTTTTAAGCCAAGTAAAACAATTATCTTTTTTATCAACTTATAAATTTGATTTTAATGTTAAAAATATTTTTTTACTAAAGCAGGAAGGTTATTCAGATAATCAAATAGCAAAAATAATGTCATTAACTGAAAATGAAATATATAGTTTTAGACAAAAAAACAAAATTTTTCCTACTTTTAAATCAGTAGATACATGTGCAGCAGAATTTGAAGCCAAAACCCCTTATTGTTATTCAACATATGAAATAGAAAATGAAGTTATTCCCTTAGAGGGTAAAAAAATATTAATTTTAGGAAGTGGCCCAACGAGAATAGGTCAAGGGGTAGAATTTGATTACTGTTGTGTACAAGCGGTAATCGGATTAAAGGAAGCAGGCTTTAAAACTATAATGTATAACTGTAATCCAGAAACAGTTTCAACTGATTTTGATATTTCAGATCGTTTATATTTTGAGCCCTTAACTTTTGAGCATGTTATGAATGTTATAAATTTTGAAAAGCCCGATGGTGTATTAATTCAATTTGGTGGCCAGACACCTCTTAATATTGCTAATAAACTAAAATCTGAAAATGTTAAGATCATTGGAACAGATTCAAGTTCAATAGACTTAGCTGAGGATAGAAAAAAGTTCGGTGAAATTTTAGATACTTTAAATATACATGCTCCTAAATGGGGAACAGCATATTCCATTGAAGAGGCATTATCAATAGCAGAAAAAATCAAATATCCAGTTTTAGTTAGGCCATCATATGTATTAGGTGGGAGAGGTATGGAGATTGTATATGATAATAATGATTTAAAAACATATGTAGCCAAAGCTGCTCTGGTGTCAGGTGACCATCCAATTTTGATTGATGATTTTTTAGAAGACGCTTTTGAATTTGATGTTGATGCTTTATGTGATGGAAATGATGTTTATGTTGCTGGCATCATGCAACACATTGAAGAAGCAGGGATTCATTCAGGTGATTCATCATGTGTATTACCCGCATATGCATTATCAGTTTCTGATAAAGATATAATTAAAAATCAAACTAAAGCATTAGCGTTAGAGCTTAAAACCAAAGGTTTGATAAACATCCAATTTGCGCTTAAAGATAATATAGTTTCAGTACTAGAAGTTAATCCCAGAGCTAGCAGAACAATTCCATTTGTAAGTAAAGTAACAAATATACCGCTAGCTAAAATTGCTGCACAATTAGCAGTAGGCAAAAAACTCTCTGAATTTGAATTTCCAAAAAATAATAATGGGTTAATTGCTGTTAAAAAACCTGTTTTTCCTTTTAATAAATTTCCTAACCAAAGTATTTTTTTATCCCCTGAAATGAAATCAACAGGTGAAGTGATTGGCCTGGACACTCATTTAGGATCAGCTTATGCTAAGGCAGAAATTGGTGCAGGAAATATTTTACCAATGAAGGGAAATATTTTTATATCTGTAAATGATATTGATAAAATGAAAGTTATTCCAATCGCTCGAGACTTTTATGAATTAGGATATGATTTGATAGCAACAGATGGAACTTTTAACTTATTAAGTCAAAATGGAATAAAGTGTAAGTTGATTGCTAAAGTAGGAGAAGGTCGGCCTAATGTGGTTGACTACATTAAAAATAATGAAATTCAATTTATAATTAATACACCTTTAGGTCAAAAATCGAGATTTGATGAATATGAAATTGGTAAAAGCGCTATACGCTATAATATAATAGCAACAACTACAATCTCAGGCGCACAAGCAGCATTAAGAGCAATTAGAAGAATTAAAAGTAATGATTTAACTTATAAAAGTTTGCAGGATATTTTTGATGTCTAAATTAAATATTGGCCTTAACATAACTAACAATCCAGAAAAGTATAAATATTTTTTGACTAAAATCAAAAAATATTTAAAAGATTATAATCAATGTCAATATATCAATGTTAGTGATTCAGAAATTTTAAATAAAAAAATTTCTGAACTAGATATTTTATTGACCTATAATATTAATCAAAAAATTTATAATCATGCATCAAGCAAATTAAAATGGATACATTTTGGAGTTGCGGGAGTTGATAAGAACTTATTTCCTGAAATAATAAAAAGTAAAACTATACTTACTAATTCTAAAGGAATTCATGCAAAACCAGTTTCTGAATTTATTATAGCATGTCTATTATATCATTCTAAACGTTTTGCTAATTGTTATGAATTCAAAAACACTCAAGAATGGAAGCAATGGGAAATTGCAAAAACTATGATTCAATTAAAAAATAAAACATTAGGTATTATAGGTTATGGCACAATTGGTAAAGCTACTGCAAAATTAGCAAAAAGCTTTGGTATGAATATTATTGCAACTAGAAGATTACAAAAGGAAAAATCATCAAATAAGTTTGTTGATTTATTAATACCACCTTCTAATATAAATCAGTTGTATCAACAATCTGATTTTATTGCAATTACTTGCCCTTTAACACCAAAAACTAAACATATGATTTCATACGAATCATTTTCAAAAATGAAAAGTTCAGCATTTATAATAAATATTGCAAGAGGAGAAATAATTAATGAAGATTCTTTAATTTCTGCACTAAATAAAAATAAAATTGCTGGCGCTGCACTTGATGTGTTTAAAGATGAGCCACTAAAAAAGGGGCACCCTTATTTTAGTCATGATAATTTATTTTTATCTCCTCATATATCAGGAAATTTTCCAGAATATCAGGAAGATATGATAGATTTATTTATTGATAATGTGAAACGTTTTATAAATTATAAAAAATTAAAAAATAGAATTTGTAAAAAAAGATTATATTGAAGGAGTTTTAATGCAAGATTATTTCCCACCAATTGAACCATATAATATTTTTCAATTAAAAGTATCAGATATACATACAATTCATGTTGAAGAATCTGGTAATCCAAATGGAAAACCTGTTATTTTTTTGCATGGAGGCCCTGGTGGAGGTATAGAACCCATATACAGGCAATATTTTGATCCTAAAAAATGGCGAATTATTATTTTTGATCAACGGGGATGTGGCCAAAGCACACCCTCTTCCGAATTAATAGATAATACAACATGGGATTTAGTGGGTGACATTGAAAAAATACGTACTAAACTATGTATAGATAAATGGACAATATTTGGTGGAAGTTGGGGATCCACATTATCACTATCTTATGCTATTAAACACTCAGATCGTTGTAATGCATTGATATTACGTGGCATATTTATGTTAAGAAAAAAAGAGTTATCGTGGTTTTATCAAGAGGGGGCCAGCTATATTTATCCTGATGCTTGGGAACATTATTTAAAACCCATCCCAACAGAAAAACAATCTAACTTGATAAAAGCCTACTATGAAATTTTAACAGGCAATGATAAAAAAGCACGTTATCAAGCAGCAAAAGCATGGTCAATATGGGAAGCAAGTACAAGTAAACTTATACAAAATAAAAAATCATTACATCACTTTGAGGATGAGAATATAGCTGATATTTTTGCTAGAATTGAATGTCATTTTTTTATTAATAAAGGATTTTTTGAATATGATGGATGGCTATTAGATCAAATAGATATAATAAGACATATTCCATGTGTCATAGTCCAAGGTAGATATGATGTAGTATGCCCAATGATTACAGCATGGGAATTACATAAAAAATGGCCAGAGGCAAATTTTCATATTGTTCAAGATTCAGGACATTCAATGTTGGAGCAAGGAATCAGAGACAAATTAATTGAGTATACAAATAAATATGCAAACCTATAAATCGTTTGTTAATAATACAAAATTAATTATAAATTAATCGCTCAAAATGGCCCGTTCGTCTAGTGGTTAGGACCCAGGGTTTTCATCTCTGTAACAGGAGTTCGATTCTCCTACGGGCTACAAGTGCTCAGATACAACTTCTGAGCACTTTTTTTATAAGGGTTATATGCAAATTAACGATATATATAATGAAGAAATCAAATATTTAAAAGATGCAATTAAGCATGCTAGCAATCCATTTCATACATTTTCATTATCAACTTTAAATGATAATTTTCCTGAAAATAGAACAGTAGTATTAAGAAAGATAGCAGACAACCCTTTAAAAATATTTTTCAACACTGATTACAGAAGCAATAAAGTTAAAGAATTAATTAATAATCAAAATGCGTGCGCTTTATTTTATGATCAATCAAGAAAAATACAAATACGTATGAATTGTAATGCAGTTGTACATCATAAAAATAATATAGCATTAAAGATATGGAATAGTACAGCACTACAGAGTAGAAAATGTTATTTAGGACCCTACGCTCCATCAACTAGATTAGACAATTGGCATCCAAATGTTCCAGATGAATATATTGAAATAAATCCAACTGAAGATAAAAGTCAAAAAGGATATGAAAACTTTACTCATATTGAATTAAATGTAATTGAACTTGATATATTAAAACTTAGATACAATGGACATATTAGATTTAAGGTTAAAGATCAATCAAGATATTTTGTGAGCCCATAATTTAATGGTCATTCAACAATCCTATAATTGTCAAACATGCTTTAAGAAAAATAACATTGAAATCGAAATTTCCTATTGCTCTGAAATAATAGATTTAATTGAAGATTGTTATTTTTGTTGCAGTCCAAATACAATATCATATAATATGGAAAATCAAAAAATACAGTATTTTGAAGTGGTAAAAACTTATTAAATTTTTAATTATTTGAATTTGATAGTTTGGTTTTTACGATTTCAACAGCCTTTTTAATTGGTATTCTTTCTTGCTTCATTGTATCGCGATCTCTTATAGTAACACAATTATCTATTTTACTTTCCCCATCAATAGTTAGGCAATATGGAGTCCCAACTTCATCATGACGTCTGTATCTTTTACCAATAGCATGCTGCTCATCATATCGTACATTTATTCCATTTTTTAAGAATTCTTTTACTAAGGAGCGTCCAATTTCTGGCAAACCATCTTTTTTTATTAAAGGTAATATTGCAACTTTAAACGGAGCTAATTTGGGATGTAACTTCATCACTACACGAGTCGTATCATTACCTTTTGCATCTTTTACTGTTTCTTCATGGTATGCATCTATTAAATAAACTAATAAACCTCTCGTCGCACCTGCGGCAGGTTCAATAACATATGGTGTATATCTCCAACCCATTTTACCAGTTTCAGGATCTTCTTTTTGTTGATCAAAATAACTTAATTTTGTACCAGAATGTTCAGCATGTTTTTTTAAATCATAATCTGTTCTGCTTGCCACACCT
>CAZYFB010000006.1:0-32152 GCA_964646655.1 uncultured bacterium | reverse complement strand
ATAACACAAGAAAACAATATTTCAATCTCATATTCTGATTTAAATATAAATGAAGGAGCAATTAATTTATACTCTTGGAATATATTAATTGATGATATTCCTTTGAGTGATATTTTTTCTTTTAGTATTGATGCTACTATCATGAATGTGATTGATAATAAAGTTGATAATTTCAAGATTTATCAAAATTATCCTAATCCTTTTAATCCATTAACATGGATTGAATTTGAAATTTTCTCATCTGATTTTATTCAAGTTAATGTTTATGATGTTGAAGGTAATTTGATAGATAACTTAGCTGCTGATTATTATAATCCAGGAAATCATAAAATCTTTTGGAATGCAGGTTCAAATTCATCTGGTATATATTTTTATGAAGTAAGTAATTCAAAAAATTTGATTAGAAAAAAAATGATGCTTATTAAATAGTGTTAAAATACTTATTTATATTATTTTTATTCATCTTAGGCTGTGAATCAAGTACTTCAAGTTCTGAAAATGAGCTGATTATCGAACCAGATAATATTTTTTCTCATAATATATCTAGTAAAGTAGCATTTTATTTTTTTGAATCTGTTAAAATTAATGAATATAATTTATCATCAAACGATTTGATTGGTGCATTTAATGGTCAAATTTGTGTAGGTTCAAGAAAATGGGCAGATTGTAATGGAAATACCTGTGATATTCCAATTTATGGCGAAAATGATTTAAATGAATTAACTAGCGGCTATATGCTTCCAAATCAAATTCCAAGCTTTAAAATATTTGATGCATCAGAAGAAATTTTATATGATGCAAATTCAAGCAGTCAAATTCCATGGCAGGACGGAATTTTTCCATTAATAGATTCATTAAATGCAGGATAGTTATCTATGAACTTATTTAACTTATTTTGTAAATTATCTATTATAATAATTTTTACATTAATATTAGGAGAAATTTTGGATAAAAAAGATAAGCAAAATTGGAAAAATAAGTTATCTGAAGAAGAATATTTTGTTACTCGATGTAGTGGAACAGAACCTCCTTTTACAGGAAAATATTATAAACATAAAGAACAAGGAACATATAATTGTAATTGCTGTAAACAGCCGTTATTTAGTTCTAATGTCAAGTATGACTCTGGCTCTGGATGGCCAAGTTTTTGGGATTCTATTGATCAAAAAAATATTAAAACTAAAGATGATTATTCACTCGGGTATAAAAGAATTGAGATTATGTGTGCTAATTGTGACGCTCATTTAGGGCATGTTTTTGAAGATGGTCCTAACCCTACAGGTTTACGTTATTGTGTAAATTCATTATCTTTAGATTTTGAAAATTCAGAGGAGAAATAAATGTCAGATAAAAAATTTAAAGATCCAACTTTTACTATAAGTAAAGTTTATACTAAAACTGGAGATAGCGGGAAAACATCTTTAGTTGGAGGTCAAAAAGTATTAAAATCTAATATTAGAATTAATGCTTTTGGAGAAATAGATGAGTTAAATTCAGTTGTTGGCATGTGTGTTGAAGAATTAAAATTAATTAATCATGACTTTTCTAATTTAATTGAAAGTTTACATAGAGTTCAAAATGATTTATTTAATTTAGGTACTATTTTAGCAACGGAACCAGAAGATATGCTGCCCAGTATGCCAAAGATAACTATAGAAGATATAAAAATTTTAGAAAATGAAATTGATATTTCAAATAAAAATCTTCCAATACTACATTCTTTTATTCTTCCTGGAGGCTCTAAAATTAATGCATTTCTTCATCTTGCAAGAACAGTATGTAGAAGATGTGAAAGAGTATGTTGTGGATTATATGAGCAAGAAAAAATAGATATGGTAGTGGTTTCATACTTAAATAGACTATCTGATGCCTTTTTTGTATGGAGTAGATTAGTTGCAAAATTATTAAATCACGATGAAAATACATGGAATCCAAATGAAGGTTCATCAGCAAAATAAATTTATATGAATAGATTTTATTTATATTTTTTGAGTCTTCATTTTATTTTTGCATTAAATTTTGAATTTAATCATCAAAATCCCAAAATAATTATCGATAATCAGGAATTAAATAATGGATTCCTTGGTGGTTTAAATTATTCAATTACTAGATGGGTGGATTGGGATAATGATGGTGATAGTGATTTATTTTTATTAGATGAAGATGGTCATATTAGATATTATCAAAATGATAGTATCTCCTCAAATATTTTATTCAATATAGTTGATGCTAATTTTTTAGGTATAAGTAATATCACTTGGTTTTATATAGATGACTTTGATAATGACAATGACTTTGATCTAGTAACAGAATACCCTCAAAATCCATCTTATATCTCATATTATTTAAATGATAACGATGAATTTATTAATCTTAATTTATTACAAAATGAAAATGGATCTTATGTTTTAGGTCAACAAGGTGCAATTCCAACTTTTTGTGATATTGATGGAGATGATGATTTGGATTTTTTTGCTGTTAATCTTATTGGTACTGTATCATTTTATGAGAATATTGGTTTAAATAATAATAAGCCAGTTTTTAATTTTATAACAAGTGATTGGCAAAATATAAGTATAGTTGGCCAAATGAGGCATGGAGCTAACGCTATCAATTTTATAGATTTAGATAATGACTTGGATTTTGATCTTGTTTGGGGTGATTATTATCAATCAAGCTTATATGTTATTTGGAATTTAGGTAACCAAAATGTACCTGAAATGGATAATATAAATTTTTCAACATATTTTCCTGAAGAAAATCCTATTCTTACAGTTGGTAGAAATATGCCAAGTTTTACAGATATTGATTTAGATGGTGATCAGGATTTATTTATAACCGTATTAGGAGGAACAGGAGGAATTCAGTTAAATAATAATTTTTATTTTTACGAGAACACAGGATTAAATGAAGAATCAAATTATGAATTTATAACTGATGATTTTTTTAATTCTTTAGATTTTTTATCAGATATAAGTCCAACACTTGTAGATATTGATAATGATAATGATTTAGATTTATTTATAGGACAAAAATTTACTACAGACACAAGTCCATTTAATGGTAGGATAAAGTTTTTTGAGAATATTGGTAATAATAAAAATCCAATATTTAAATTAATTGAAAATGAATTTTTAGGTACTAATCTAGGAACTGATTTATGTCCAAATTTTGGTGATATAGATAACGATGGAGATTATGATTTGTTAATTGGAACTTATACTGGGGATATATTGATTTATGAAAATATTGGAAATAAAAACGAGTATAATTTCATATTTCATTCATCAATAGAAACTGATTCAAATTTTTGGTTTTCAGTCCCTTATTTATATGATTTTGATAATGATAATAATTTAGATGTCGTTGTTGGAAATATTTATGGAAATTTAATTTTATATATACAAGATTCATCTTTCAATTTTGTGTTAAATCAAAATTCAGTTCAAGGTGTTAGTGTAGGTTATTATTCTGCACCATATTTTTTTGATTATGATTTAGATGATGATATGGATTTAGTTGTTGGTGGAAGAGATGGTCATCAAATATTTAGTAATGTAGACAATACTTTTTATGTAGCAAATGATATTGATATTCCATATCAAGGTAAAAATGTAAAATTTTGTGGGGGCAATCTATATAATTCTAATCAATTAGATTTGATTGTTGGATTATCAACTGGAGGTGTTTATTTTTTATCTGAAGACTTATGCATGCATGGAGATTTAAATCAAGATCAAGCTGTTAATATAAATGATGTTATAATGATTGTTAATATTATTTTAGATGATATTATACAAGATAATTTTTTATATTGTACTGCTGATATTGATAATAATAACGGTTTAAATTTATTTGATATCATTAGTATAATTAACTTAATAATATAGATATATATGTATAAATTTTCATTCATACTGGTTTTGGTTTTATTTTCTTGTGATGAAAATAATGTTAGTAATTCATCCATTCACACACATAATAAAGTATATGTTTCATTACAAGATTCAGATGCTGTCTCAATTGTTGATTCTGATAACCTAGAAATTGTTGATGAAATTAATATTAGTCTTTCTAGTACAGATTGTTCAGATTTTAATACGCAAATGGAATGTGAAATGTCTGGATGTATGTGGCATGTGATGGATAATGGAATGACTCATTGTATGAATATGGATATGGGTGGTGGTATTTATGCTCCTCATGATGTAGCTGTTGATAATACTAACGGATATTGGTTTACTACAGCAATGAGTGGTTTCCAAATTGCTATGTACTCTACTGAAGATAATGAGTTTATTGCTTCTTATGAAACTAGTTCAATGCCTGCTTTATTAACTTTAGATGAAGTTTATAGCAAAGTTTATGTTTCTGGTGGTATGCCAATGAATGAACCTACAAATAAGATACTTGAATTAGAATACAATAATAATTCATTAGAACTGATTGAGGAATGGGATGTTCAATTTACTTATGCTCATGGTATTCATTTTGATGAAATTTCAGGAAATATATTTGCTGTAAGTAAAACAGCTGATTTTATAGCAAAATTTAACCCAAATGAAGCCCAGGTTCCATTTATAAATCCTATGATTGCAAGTATGGATTCTAGTATAAATACTAATTTTAATATTGAGCCAAGGAGATTATGGCCTATTGAAATATCAGGAAAATATCCGTATTTATTTGTAACTTGTAGTGCAGGTGATTGGGATTCAGGATCTAATTATGAAGAAATACCAGGGCAAGTTCAAATGTGGGATATGAGAGATTTAACATTACTCTCTACATATAATTTTGAAGCATATTCTCGTCCATGGCATATTGAAGTTTCTCCTTTTGAAGATAAAGTTTACTTATCATTATCAGGAGGGGAAGGGGCAAATGGCAGCTCTAATTCTGGTGTTGCATGTATTGAATATAGTCAAAGTGATTCAGGTTATACAATGAATGAGTCTTGGATTACTACTAGCTCACAATATGGTACTCTCCATGGAATTACATTGCATGCAGATTGTGATGGTAACTACCATGTTTATTCAACTGGAAGATCTGATGGGAGCATATATAAATTTGATGCTTTGACTGGTCAAGAGATTGAATCTTTAAATCTAATTCCATCAGGATCAGTTCGAACTGGGGGCATAGATTCATTTACACCTCCATGCGTACACTGATAATTTTTATTTAAATCAAACCATCTCTTTTTAACAAAGCATTAACTTTAGGTTCTCTTCCTTTGAACTGTGTATATAATGTCATAGGATTTCTAAGATTTCCTTTTGAAAGTATGTTTTCTCTAAAAGATTTTGCAGTTTCTTTGTGAAAAATCCCATTTTCTATAAATGATTCAAAAGCATCAGCTTCTAAAACTTCTGCCCATTTATATGAATAATATCCAGCTGCATAACCTCCACCAAAAATATGACCAAAATGAGAAGAGATAGTTGTATTTTTTACTTTTTCAAATAAAGCTGTTTTTTTAAGTGTATCTTTTTCAAATTGTTCAACATCTTCAATAATATCTGTGGTTGTATGCCAAGCCATATCAACATAACCTAGTGATATTTGCCTTAAATACATATTTGCTTGTCCAAAGTTTTTTGAATCTTTAATTTTTTGAATTAATTCATCAGGAATATTATCACCAGTTTCAAAATGATGTGCAAAAAGATTAAGAGCTTCTTTTTCACTTACCCAATTTTCCATAATTTGTGATGGTAATTCAACAAAATCCCATTTAACATTTGTATTTCCAATAGTAGAATATTTACAATCAGATAATAACCCGTGGAGGCAATGACCAAATTCATGAAAAACTGTTTCTACCTCACTAAATGTTAAAAGAGCAGGTTTATCCTCTGTTGATCTGGTTAAATTTGCTGTAAATTGAACATGAGGTCTTCTAATCTCGCCTTTATAAAGACCATTATCTTTAATAGAATTCATCCAGGCACCACTTCTTTTTGTAGGTCTAGGATGTAAATCAATATATATTAATCCAACAAATGATTTATCATCATTAAGCACTTCAAATGCTTTGACTTCATCATGCCATGTATCAATATTGGACACCTCATTAAACTCTATTCCATACATTTTATTTGCAACTTTGAAAATACCATCAATGACATTCTCAGCTTTAAAATAAGGTCTTAACATCTCAGGATCAATATTAAATTTCTTCTTTTGTAATTTTGTGAAATAATATGATTGATCCCAAGGCTTGAAGTCATCTAAACCGTCAAGCTGTTTTGCAAAATCTTTTAATTCATCAATCTCAATTTTTGCTTTATCATAACAGTTTTCATATAAATCGTCAAGTAGTCCATAAACATTACTAACATTTTTAGCCATCCTATCATCTAAAACATAATCTGCAAAAGTATTATATCCTAAAAGTTGTGCGCGTTCATGTTTTAATTGAACTATTTCTTTGATTATAAGATTATTATCAAAATCATCATTATTACATAAACTTCCATAAGCAATATATATTTCTTTTCTAAGCTCTCTATTTGAGGCATAGCTTAAAAAAGGTCCCATACTTGGATACTGTAATGTGAACAACCATTTATTTTTTTGTCCTTTTTGTTTTGCTTGTTGTTTTGCCATACTTATTGAAGAATCAGGTAAGCCCTTTAAATCATTTTCATTTTCAATCCATAATTCATATTGATTTTGTGCTTTTAAAACATTATTAGAAAATTTTGGAGATAATAAAGAAAGTTTTTCATCTATTTTTCTGATTTGATTTTTTTTATCTTGGTCTAGTGATGCACCATTTCTTGTAAATCTTTTGTAAGTTACATCTATTAATCTTTTATCTTGCTCATCAAGGTTTTCATTTTCTTGATTTTCATATACTAATTTAATTTTATCAAACAACTTAGAGTTTAGTAGTATATCGTTATTAAATTTTGATCCCATAGGACTTATCTTTTCAGCTAAACTTTTTAGATCTTCTCCACTTTCACTTCCAAAAAGATGCCAATAAACTCCCATAACATAATCAAGCTCCTCACTACATGTTTCTAAAGCAACAATTGTATTTTCAAAATTTGGAGAATCTGTTTTTTTGACTATATCATCAATTCTAACAAGAGCTAATTCTATACTTTTTTCAACAGCAGGTATAAAATGTTCAGCTTTAAATTTACTAAATGGTACTGCATCATATGGTTGCTTGTAATCTATAAAAAAAGGGTTATCCATTATTTTTCTCCAATTTAATTTTATTTTCCAATGCTCCTAATTCATCAATCTCTAATCTAATCAAATCATTAATTTGAAGCCAGTTATCAGTTTTGTTTGTTAAATTTAATTCATACAGACATCCGGTAGCACAAGTTCCTGATCCAATAATATCCCCAGGATATACTGATGTTCCTTTTGAAATATGACTTATTATTTCTGCAAAAGTCCAATGCATATTTTTAGAGGAATCAGATGATACTTGTTTATCGTTTATAAAAGCTTTCATATTTAAATCGTAAATATTTCCTTTGTTTGATGGGGTAATTTTATGTTTTAATTCATCTTTTGTTACTAAATAAGGTCCAATAGTTGTTGAGAAATCTTTTCCTTTTGCAGGTCCTAAATTCAGCTTCATTTCATCAACTTGCACATCTCTTGCACTCCAATCATTTAATATCATAAATCCAAAAATATATTCATCAGCTTTATCAACAGAAATATTTTTTCCTTCTTTACCAATTATTATAGAAAGTTCTAATTCAAAGTCTAATTTGTTAAGATGGATTTTATTTAAATAAATATTTCCAGGACCAGATATTGAAGAATGATTAGAGTAATAATAAACTGGATTTAAATCAAACTCTTTTATCATTGGTAAATTTCGCGCTTTTCTACCAGCTTCAACATGTTGTTTAAATGAATATGCATCTCTAAAACTATTAGGTTTGGTTATTGGAGAGAGTAACTCTACATCATGCATATTTTGCAAATGTTTTTTTTTAATGTTTTTAGGAACTTTAAATACACTTTTATTGATTAAAGAAATAAGAAAAAGAGGCTCTACATTATATAAATGATTTTTTAATACATATAAATCGTGTTTTGTTAAATTATTTTTATATGATATTTCTAAATCATCAAAGTTTATAATGAAAATATCTTCATGTAGAAGTCCAGCCTTAATTGTATCT
Source organism: uncultured bacterium (assembly GCA_964646655.1). Lineage (GTDB taxonomy): Bacteria > Fidelibacterota > Marinisomatia > SCGC-AAA003-L08 > D37C17 > TMED6. The sequence goes on along the minus strand of CAZYFB010000006.1, from coordinate 23,984 downwards.
TTTGCTAAGTATCTTATTATTTTCATTAAAATTAAATTCTACGAATAGTTGGATAGGCTAATTCAATATTTGGTTCAATGTTAAATTCTTTTAATATTTCTTCCCATATTTCTTGCTCGGTATCTCTTCTAAATTTAGGAGCACATAAATACCTTATAGTTAACAACACCCCGCTATCTGCAACTTTGGTGTATACGACAGGGTCAAGATTTTGATGTTGAATTAAAAACTTTTGAGATGCCTTTTTGATTTCTCTTTCTGCTTGCCTGGTAGGATGTTCTCCAAAATCTTTAGCAATTTTTTCTAATATCTTTTTTGCTTTTTGCCATTCACTTTCAAAAGTAACTAAAACTGGAATTTCATTAAAAATATATTCAAAACCTATTCCATAATTAGCTAGAGTTTCAATAAAAATCTTACCATTTGGAATATGTATTATTCTACCCGTGTTTTGGTCTGCATCCACCCAATTTCCCATTTCCATTAAAGTAAAATTAAAAAAGTTGATATCAATAACATCTCCTGAATGATCTCCTAACTGTATTCTATCTCCAGCTTCAAATGGTCTATTCCATAAAATAAATAACCAGCCAGTAAAATTTGTTAATGGATCTTTTAATGCAATAGCTATACCTGCTGATAATAAACCAAGGTATGTAACTATTGAGCCAATACCATCTAACCATATTTGACCAACTATAATAACTCCAAATGTGATAGCTGCATAGCTGGTTACTCTTGACCAATTGTATCTAACTTTTGGATCTTCTAATCTTAAAATAAATAGATTAATTATAGTTCTTCTAATTACTATAATAAAAATTATACCAAGAATAGTTGCTATTATTTTTGCTTGAATGGATGAATAAGTAAAAAATTTAGATATTTCATTTGTACTGCTTACTAATATATTCTCAATGAAATTCATTAATTAATTAATTTTTTAGTTTTTAATGTCATATAAATAACCATAGCAAATGATAAAGTGTAAGATACGCCAAAGAAGATTGAATTTATCTTCTCTGTAGTATCAAAATATATCAATAATATAAATATTAGAAAAAGATATAATTGAATTTTCATCCATAATAATAATATTTTAACTTTATGAGGATGTTTTTTTGGTTCGCTTAAAATTAAATTGATAATCTTCCATGTATAAATTCTAAATAATAATAATGTTAAAATATTAAATAATATTTTAACCATTAAAGGAATTTTGTAGTTTAAAAAATCGTTTAAATTTAAATTTGATTCCAGTGGTAATGGAAAAAATATTCCAACAGATTGTAAAGTCAGAATATCAAATAATATGTGAACTAACATTCCAATAGAAAATCCGACAACAATATTATAATTTTTTTTATTTTTTAGCTCTTGATATATTAAAATGATTAGACATATAAATGGAATTAAAATTAAGCTATGAAAAATTGAATTAGAAATATATGTATCTTGACCAAAATTAAAATTTAAAAATAGGCTTAAGATAAAATCAAAAACTACATCTATGTCAGGAAATATTAATCCAATTATTAATGAAGTAGTAAAGTAAGGCCATCTTTGAAGTTGAGGGCCTAATAAAATTCCTATTAATGCATAAATACTAGTTTGAATCATTATATCTATTTTTAACTTTGTTATAAACAGTTAAATTTTCATACGTATATTAGTCTAAAATGAAATTAATAAAAAATAAAATGTCATCTATTGATAAAAAAGAAATAACAAAAATTATAGAAAATCAAATTAATTTAAGTCTCAATCTTAAATTAAATGATTCACAAATACATCCTTTACGAATCATTCAGGCTTCGAAAGCCTTAATAGGTTTAAATCTAGACTCTCCAAATAAAAAATTAATCCATTTTAATAAGTTATATTTAGAATCTCAAACATTAGATAATTATAAATCTATCCAAAAAAATAATGGAAAATTAAATGATGTTGTTAGTTTGCAAGATTTAGAAGATGCATTAATTAATAATGATAGAGAAGTTGCGATAGAAATATTTAATCAAATTAAATTAGTATCAAGTGAGGTTCATATACTTGAATTTTTAATTGAAATTGCATTAAAACAAACTGGAAAATCTTTTCTAAACATTTGGTCACTTTATAAGTCAGTCTTATTTTTAAAAAATAAAAGTATCGATAAATTTGCACACCTAGTGATTGATATGATTTTAAATGATAAATTTAGAAATATTGATAATCAGCTTAATAAATTAGATATAGAAGATCTAATTAATATAAATTTTACAAATAATTCATTAGATTTGTACGCTCATCTTTATGAGGCATATAAAATGGAATTAATAAGATCTGAAAATATAAGAAAATTAATAAACTTATTTATATCAGATAATTTTAGAAATTTAGATTATCATAGCTCAATGGAAAAATTTAAACCTAAGTATCCAAAATTACTATCAAATGGTAGAGCCTATATTTTGGATATTGTTAATGAAAAGAAATATAGATTAAGTCCTGATATGATTCTGTTTTTGGATTCAATAAGAACTCTATTTAGATTTACACATAAAAAGAACCACAAAATTATTGTTTATCATTTAGAGAGTAAATTGGAGGCTTTTAATGTTTAGTATTTTTCAAAACAAATGGAAAATTAATGTTATAGAATCAGGTAAATTTAAACTTGATGGTGGAGCTATGATGGGGTCAGTTCCAAAAGTTTTGTGGAACAAAACTAATCCAAGTGATGATTTAAATAGAATAGATTTAGCGATGCGTTGTTTATTGCTTGATAATGGCACAGATAAAATTTTAATTGAAACTGGAATTGGAAATAAAAACAGTAAAAAATTCAATGATATTTTTTGTATTAAGCAATCAAATTTTCCTTTAAAAGATAAGCTAGAATCCTGCGGTTATAAATTAGAAGATATTACACATGTTATCTTAACTCATTTACATTTTGATCACGCAGGAGGAGCTACGTACAAATTAAATGATAAGATATTACCAACATTTCCAAATGCAAAATATATTATTTCCAAATCAAATTGGGAGGCTGCAGTAAAACCTAACCCAAAAGATAGAGCAAGTTATCTTAACGAAAATTTTATACCTTTAAAAGAATTTGATCAATTAGTTTTAGTTGATGATGATGAAGAGATTTTAGAAGGTATTTCAGGTTTGGCATGTTATGGGCATACAACTGGACAGCAAATAATCAAAATAAGTGCAGAAAAAGAAACATTAGTTTTTTGTTCTGATTTAGTCCCTCTAAAGTCACATCTAAAGGTTCCGTGGATTATGGGATATGATTTAAATGCAATGAAAACATTAGAGGAAAAGACATTATTTTTAAACGAAGCAGCTGAAAAACAATGGTTACTTTTTTTTTACCATGATCCAAAAACTATTGCAGTAAAAATAAAAAAAAGTGATAAATATTTTGATATAATTCAAGAGTATTCAGTAGATGAACAGTATTAAAGAAAAACTATTTTTAGATGGAGTTGATCATTTTAATAAAAAATTATTTTATGAAGCACATGAATCATGGGAAACTCTTTGGACAGATTATAATTTAGATGATGCGCTACTTATTCAGGGGCTGATTCAATTATCAGTAGCTTATTTTCATATAACAAATTTAAATTTGAAAGGATCTAAAAATTTGTTTAATAAATGCATACCCAAACTTGAAAAATACCTACAAAATCATAGAGGAATAGATATAAAAGAAATTCTTAAAATATCACAAAAAGCTTTAGAAAAAGTAATTTTGATACAAAATACAAAAGATTTTGATTGGGAGCTTGTTCCAAAAATTGATATTAGAAAATGAATATAGTTATCATATCAAACACAGATTATAATTTTTCTGCTAAATTTTCTAAAATATGTAATGATAATTCAGATGATTTATTATTTTGTGATCATTTAGAAGATTTAGTAAATAAAAATATTACAAATTCTTTAATTATCATAGATTATGATGATAATATTGATCATACACGAAATATCAAAGATATTTCAGAGAAATTATTGAATGTGACATTTTGCATTATAATGAAAAATGTTAATTCTTCCGCTCAAAAAAGATTAACTCATTTAGGATTTGACTTAGTAATGTCAAAGCAGTCTTTTTTAATTAATTTTTCTACAATAAAGAAACAATTCTTAAACCAAAAATAAAAAAATAACTTTAAAAATAGTATTTTCATATACTATAAAATTCGTAAATTATAGATAGATTTTTAATTGTATTATACAAATAAATAAATTGAGAAAAATGGTAAATTTAACAAAACAGTATAAATTTTGCGCAGCACATAAGTATTGGAATGATGATTGGTCAGCTCAAAAAAATGATGAAGTATTTGGCGAAGACGTTAAAATTCATGGTCATAATTATTTATTGTCTATAACAGTTAAAGGTATAGTCAATAAAAAATCAGGATTTATAATTGACATAAAAGAGCTAAATAAGGTTGTTAATAAACATATTATTGATGTATTTGATCATTCTCAGATTGATAAAGATATTTCATGGTTTAAAGAAAGACAGCCATCTACTGAAAATATGGTATTGTACATTTGGGATAAATTATTTGATAAAATTCCGTCAGGTGCCATTCTGCACTGTGTTAAACTTAGAGAAACTCCCACTATATATTCTGAATATTTTGGTCCAAAATAATTATAGGAAATATTTATGAGAAAATTTGATTTAGTAGTTATTGGTGGAGGTCCTGGTGGTTATGTAGCTGCTATAAGAGCAGCACAATTGGGAAAAAATGTAGCACTAATAGAATCTCAGCATTTAGGTGGGATATGTTTAAATTGGGGTTGCATACCAACAAAGTCTTTATTAAAAAATGCTGAAGTTCTTGAATTAATTCAAAATAGCACTAAATACGGTATTGATATAAAAGATTATTCAGTTAATTGGAATAAAGTTATTAAAAGATCAAGAGACATTGCAAATCGAATGGGTAAGGGAATACAGTACCTAATGAAAAAAAATAAAATTGATGTTATTAATGGTTTTGCAAAAATAGTGGACAAAAATACTATTGAAATTAACGGTGAAGAAGTTGAAAAAGTAAATGCAGAATTTATTATAATTTCAACAGGAGCATCGGCAAACTATTTCCCTGGTATGGAACCAGATGGTAAAAATATAATAACATATAAAGATGCTTTGGTTTTAGATAAGACGCCTGAACATATTGTTATAATAGGTGCTGGAGCAATTGGGGTTGAGTTTGCTTACTTTTATAATACTTTTGGAAGTAAGGTGACTATAGTAGAGGCTCAGCCTAATATTTTACCAAATGAAGACATTGAAATTTCAAAAGAATTAGAAAAAATATTTAAAAGCAAAAAAATGGATATATTAACAAACACTAAAGTAGTGAAAATTTCAACATCTAAAAAAACTGTAACGGTTAAGCTTGAAAATTCTGAAATCAAGTGTGATAAAGTTTTAGTGGCTGTAGGAGTTAAAGCTAATTCTGCTGGAATTGGGTTAAGCAAAAATAAAATTAAAACAGACAACGGATGGATTGTAACTAATGAATTTATGCAAACAAATATTGATAATATTTTTGCTATTGGTGATGTTGCAGGACCTCCATGGTTAGCCCATGTTGCTTCAGCTGAAGCAATAACTTCGGTAGAGTTTATATTTAATAAAAAACCAAATCCAATGAAATATGACAATATCCCTGGATGTACATATTGTCATCCTGAAGTGGCATCTGTAGGGTTGACTGAGCAGCAAGCTATAGATGATGGATATAAAATTAAAGTTGGTAAATTTCCAATTCGAGCATTAGGTAAAGCTGTTGCCATTGGTCAAACTGAAGGGTTTGTTAAAATTATATATGATGAAAAATATGGTGAATTGCTTGGCTGTCATATAATTGGTGCAAATGCTACTGATTTAATTTCAGAAATTTCTTTAGCAAGAGATTTGGAAACGACATATAATGAAGTGCTTAAATCTATACACCCCCATCCTACTTTATCAGAAGCGATAATGGAAGCCACTGCTGACGCACTTGGAGAAGCGATACATATTTAGTTTATGTTAGAAAGTCAAATACACATTGATCATGTTTTTCATGCGGTTGATAATTTTGAAACTGTTGATGACATTTTTGAAAAAATCAAAAATGATGAGTTAAATTGTATAAATTTTTATTGGCTTGGGGTCAGAGATTATAATCAAATATGGCATTTACAGAAAAAAATACATAGACTAAATTTAGAAAAGAAAGTTGGGGATGTAGTATTGCTTCTGGAGCACAACCATGTTTATACTCTTGGAAAAAATGCAAATAAAAATCATATTCTTCAATCTAACCACAATATAGAAACTGTAAATATTGATAGAGGTGGTGATGTAACATATCATGGTCCAGGACAGCTAGTTGGATACCCTATAATTGATTTACATAATTATAAAATGAGCATTAGTTGGTATTTAAACGTAATAAGTAAAAGTATTATTGATTTATTGTTAAATCTTGATATAAAAAGTGAATATAGAAATGATTATGTTGGAATTTGGGTTGATGATAGCAAGATTGCAGCTATAGGTGTTAGACTATCAAGATGGATTACTATGCATGGTTTTGCTCTTAATATCAATACTGATTTGAGTTATTATGGTGGCTTAATTCCATGTGGTATTTTTGAATGTGGAGTTACTTCAATTAAGGAAATATTACAAAATGAATATTCAGTTCAAGAAATCGCTGAAAATTATTCAAAATATTTTATAAAACATTTAAATGAGGAAATTAGATAATGAAATTACATAATTTTAATAAAAAAGAATTAGTTAACATATACGAAAAAATGGTCACCTCAAGGTTTTTAGATGATAAAATGCTAATAATGTTAAAACAAGGTAAAAGTTGGTTTCATATTGGAGCTGCAGGACATGAGGCTTCACAATTAGCTGCTTCAATATGTTTTAATTCTGATACAGATTATGCATATCCTTATTATAGAGATCAAGCTTTTTGTTTAGGATGGGGATCAACAACAAGAGAAATGTTAATGTGTTTTTTACATAAACATGATGATCCAAATTCTGCGGGCAGACAAATGCCTCAACATTATGGTAATAAGCCATTGAATATTGTCAGTCAATCCAGTTGCACAGGTACTCAGTTTCTTCAGGCAGTTGGAACAGCATTTGCCATTAATAGAGATAATACTAATGGTGTTTGTTATGTTTCATCAGGAGAAGGCACCACCAGTGAAGGAGATTTTCATGAGGCATTAAATTGGGCCAGCAAAGATAAAGCTCCAGTAATTTTTCATATTCAAGATAATGGCTATGCAATTTCTGTCCCAGTTGACGAGCAAACTAGTGGAGCCTCGATTTACAATATATGTTCAGGTTATGAAAATTTATCAAGATTTCATGTTGATGGTACAAATTTCTTTGAATCACATTTAGCTTTTAAAAAGGCAATTGAAAGAGCTAGGAAAGGTTTGGGGCCTAGTGTAATTGTTTCTAAAGTTGTAAGGCTGTTACCACACTCTTCATCTGATGATCAAAGAAAATATAGATCAGAAGAAGAATTAGAAAAAGATAAAAAAAATGATCCACTAATTATGTTTAAAAATAAATGTATTCAAAAATCAATAATTTCAGAAAAAGAATTTTCTAAAATAGATGATAAAATAAAAAAAATGATTGAAGATGAGGTTGACTATGTTGAACAGCAAGCAAACCCTAACCCTGATTCAGCTTTTGATCATTTATTTTCTGAATCAAATAGTTTAGATAAAATCAGTTCTTTGGAACCAAAAAAAACAAAAGAAAAAATTGTTATGGTAGATAGTATTAACCATGCGCTTAGTGAAGAATTAGATTTTAATAAAAAAATGCTTATTTATGGTGAAGATGTTGCTGGTGAAAAAGGAGGTGTATTTACTGCAACAAGAGGATTAACTAAAAATCATGGAGAGGATAGAGTTTTCAATTCTCCTTTGGCAGAATCTTCTATTATTGGAACTGCTATAGGTTTATCTGTAGCGGGATATAAACCAGTTGTTGAAATACAATTTGGTGATTATATATGGCCAGCAATGATGCAAATTAGAAATGAAGTTGCTACAATGAGATATAGATCAGGAGGTAATTGGTCTTGTCCATTAGTAATTAGAGTACCTGTAGGTGGATATATACATGGTTCACTGTACCATAGTCAAAGTATTGATGGTTATTTTGCTCATACACCTGGATTAAAAGTAGTTTATCCTTCTAACGCCTCAGATGCAAAAGGTTTGTTAAAATATGCTTGCAGATGTGATGATCCAGTTTTATTTATGGAACATAAAGGTATTTATAGGCAAGGATTTGCTTCATCAATGGAACCAGATGAAAATTATTTATTACCATTTGGAAAAGCTAAAGTTGTCCAAGAAGGTAATGACTTAACAATAGTAACTTGGGGTGCAATTGTCCAAAAATCTGTAGAAGCTTCAAGAAATACTGGAAAATCAGTAGAAATTATTGATATAAGAACTCTTAATCCACTGGATATTGATACAATTTTAAATTCTATAAAGAAAACAAATAGAGTTATAGTTGCTCATGAAGATCACTTAACTGCAGGTTTTGGTTCAGAAATTGCTGCGCAGATATCAGATATAGGTTTCGAATTTTTAGATGCGCCTGTAAAAAGAGTAGCATCTAAAGATGTTCACGTTGCTTACTCTCCAAATTTAGAAGATGAAATTCTAGTTCAAACTAGCTGGATAGAAAATGAAATTAAGGAGATATTAGCTTATTAAAATAAGTGATAAAAGATTATTAGATATGCTTTTTCAACTAGAGCTTCCTCGAACTATTGAAAATAGAATGCTTAATTATTTAAGGCAAGGTAAAATTTCAAAATGGTTCTCTGGTATTGGGCAAGAAGCTATTTCAGTTGGTGCTACTTATGCTTTGAAAGATGAGGATATTATTTTACCTATGCATCGTAATTTAGGGGTATTTACCACTAGAGATGTAAACCTTGAGAAATTATTTTGCCAACTTATGGGAAAAGATGGTGGTTTTACAAATGGACGAGATAGAAGTTTTCATTTTGGCTTGCCATCAAAAAATATTATTGGTATGATATCTCATTTAGCTGCAATGCTACCTGTTGCTGTTGGATATGGATTAAGTTCCAAGTTAAAAAAACAAAAAAGAGTGATTTTATCATTTACTGGAGATGGATCTACTAGTGAAGGTGACTTTCATGAAGCAGTTAATTTAGCAGCAGTATGGGAATTACCTGTAATTTTTTTGATTGAAAATAATGGATATGGTTTATCTACCCCCTCTTCTGAGCAGTTTAAGTGTAAAAATTTATCTGACAAAGGTATTGGTTATGGCATTAAAGGTTTAACTATTGATGGGAATGATATTTTAGAAGTTTATAAAACTATTAAAAATTTATCTAAAGAATTACGTAATGGAGGAGGGCCTGTTATTGTTGAAGCAATGACTTTTAGAATGAGAGGTCACGAAGAAGCTTCTGGAACTGATTATATACCTAAATCTTTATTTGATAAATGGAGTAAAAAAGATCCTATTGAAAAGTTTAAACAATATTTAAAAACTAAAAAAATATTAAATCAAAAAGAGCAGAATATAATTGATAAAAAAATATCTAATCTAATTGACAGTTCATTTGAGTATGCGTTTAATTCAGATGATCCAGTTAGTGATGAAATCAAAGAAACAAATGATATTTTTAAAGATTATGATTTTAAAAAAATCAATTCTTCAAATGATAAAAAAGAAATAAGATATGTAGACAGCATATCAGAAACACTTGAAAATATTATGGAAAAAGATAAAAAAACCATAATAATGGGTCAGGATATTTGTGAATATGGAGGAGTTTTTAAGATAACGAAAAATTTTTTAGAAAAATTTGGTTCTGATAGAGTTAGAAATACACCAATAATTGAATCTGGGGTTCTAGGTGCTTCTGTTGGTCTTGCATTGGATGGTTACAAGCCAATAATTGAAATGCAATTTGCAGATTTTGTTTCTTGTGGATTTAATCAAATTGTAAATAATATAGCCAAAACCTACTATAGATGGAATGAAGCTCTAAATATAACAATACGAATGCCTTATGGTGGTGGCATGGGAGCTGGTCCCTTTCATTCTCAATCTCCTGAGTCATGGTTTTTTCATACTCCAGGTTTAAAAATAGTAGCACCATCAACACCGCATGATGCAAAAGGACTATTAAATTCATCCATACAAGACCCTAACCCTGTTTTATATTTTGAACATAAATATATGTATAGAAGCATAAAAGGTTTGGTTTCAGAAAATGATTTTAATATTGAAATTGGCAAAGCAGACATTAAAAGAAAAGGATCAGATTTAAGTTTAATTACATATGGTATGGGTGTTCATTGGGCAGTTGATGTAGCAAATAAATTAGAAAATGACGATATAAACATAGAGGTTTTAGATTTAAGAAGTTTATTACCATGGGATAAAGAGTCAGTTAAAAAATCTATAACCAAAACAAATCGTGCTTTAATATTACATGAAGCAAACTTAACTGGAGGTATAGGAGCTGAAATATCAGCATACATTGCAGAATATTGTTTTAACTTTTTGGATGCACCTGTTATAAGGGTTGCTAGTATTGATACTCCAGTACCTTTTGCAAGCAAAATAGAAAAAGAAATTTATTTACCAGTTAATAAGATAGAGCAAAAAATAAAGGAATTACTTAATTTTTAATATAGAAATAAAGGAAATAATATGAAGTTAATTGGATTTGATTATTTAGGTATTTCAGAATTTTTTTCTGATGAGGAACTGTTAGTTCAAAAATCTTGTAGAGAATTTGTTGACAATGAAGTTATGCCTACAATAGACGAGCATTTTAAAAATGGTACTTTTCCTAAGGATTTAATTAAAAAATTTGGTGAATTAGGTTATTTAGGTATGAATCTTCCAGAAAAATATGGTTGTGCAGGATTATCAAATATAGCATATGGTCTCTTATGTCAGGAGCTAGAAAGAGCTGATTCTGGTGTTAGATCATTTGTTTCTGTTCAAGGTTCTTTGGTAATGTATCCAATATATGCATATGGAGATGAAGATCAAAAAAATAAATGGCTTCCAAAATTAGCTTCTGGAGATTTGATAGGTTGCTTTGGTCTTACTGAACCAAATTTTGGATCAAACCCTAGTGGTATGTTAACAAACATTAAAAAAACAGAAGGTGGATATATTCTTAATGGTAGTAAAATGTGGATTACCAATGGAAGTATTGCAGATATTGCGATTGTTTGGGCAAAAGATGAGGAAGGTATAGTTAGGGGTGTAGTTGTAGATACTAAATCTGAGGGTTTTAGTGCGCCATTACAAAAGGGAAAATGGTCATTGAGAGCTTCTATAACTTCTGAATTAGTATTTGAAAATGTATTTGTACCAGCAGAAAATTTACTACCTAATGTTAAGGGTTTAAAAGGTCCATTAGGCTGTTTAAATCAAGCCAGATATGGAATTGGTTGGGGTGCATTAGGTGTATCAATGGAACTATTAAATGTAGCATTAGATTACAGTAAACAAAGAGTAATGTTTGATAAACCTATAGCTGGATACCAGTTAATACAAGATAAATTGGTATGGATGCTAAATGAGATAACTAAAGCTCAATTATTAGCTTTACATGTAGGTAGAAATAAAGACAATGGCTCACTTAAACACCAACAAGTTTCAATGATAAAAAGAAATAATGTATGGGTTGCAAGAGAGTGTGCAAAATTAGCTCGTGAAATATTAGGAGCAAATGGTATTTCTGAAGATTATCCTATCATGAGACATATGATGAATATTGAAAGTGTCTATACTTATGAAGGAACAAATGAAATGCATACATTAATTTTAGGACAAGATCTTACAGATATACCAGCTTTTAAATAGAAATTTACAAGGAGTATAAATGATAGTAGATGTATTAATGCCAAAGATGGGTGAATCAATTACAGAAGGCACTATAGTCGAATGGAAAAAATCTATTGGTGATAGTATTGCTAAAGATGAAACTTTGCTAGAAATATCAACTGATAAAGTAGACTCTGAGATTCCATGCCCAACAGCAGGAAAGGTTTTAGAATTATTATTTGATGAGAATGATACTGTTGAAGTAAATACAATCATCGCCAGAATAGGAACAGAAGATTCTGATACATTAGATTCTAAAGTAGAAGATAATAAGATTGAAAATATTGTCACGGAAAATAAAGAAATCAATAAAGCTCCAATTGATAATCAAATTAATAAAGGTATTTCTGAAGAAGAAGTTGTAATTGAGGAAGAAAATAAAGAGAGAGTTTTTTATTCTCCTTTAGTAAAAAGTATAGCTGAAAAAGAAGGTATTGCTTTAGATGAGTTATCTAAGATTAATGGATCAGGCGATGGAGGAAGAGTTAATAAGGCTGATATATTAAGTTATATTAATGATAAAAATTCAAAAGTACATCAGTCAAAAAGTCAACCAACATTAGAGCCTGTTGGATCATCTACAAATATTCCAACATCTAATAATTTAAAAGACTCAATAGAAAAGATGGATAGAGTTAGAGCTAAAATTTCTGAACATATGGTTAATTCAAAGAATGTATCAGCACATGTATATTCAACAAGTGAGGTTGATGTAACTAATATTGTTAGTATAAGAAATACAAAAAAAGATGCCTTTCAAGCTAAAAATGATATTAAGTTGACTTATACGCCAATTATTGTATCAGCATGTATTAAAGCTATACAAGAATTTCCATTAATGAACGCCTCAATTGATGGTAATAATATTATTCATCATCAAAATATTAATATGGGTATAGCTGTAGCTTTGCCTGATAATAATTTAATTGTTCCTGTTATTAAATGTGCTGAAGAGAAAAATTTTCTAGGTTTGTCTAGAGGTGTTGATCAATTTGCAAACAAAGCTAGATCAAACTCACTTGATGCAGATGATATTTTTGGTTCAACATTTACAGTTACAAACCCTGGAATTTTTGGTGGTTTATTTGGAATGCCTATAATAAATCAACCTAATGTTGGTATTTTATCAGTTGGATCAATTGAAAAAAGACCAGTAGTTAAAGAGACTGATTTTGGTGATGCAGTATTTATTAGACATATGCTGTATTTAACTTTAGGTTATGATCATAGACTTATTGATGGAGCTTATGGAACTAAATTTTTATCTCGCATTAAACAGTTATTAGAAAATTTCAACGAAAATGAGATTATTGTTTAAATGTCAGTTAAAAAACAAAGAAAACCAGAATGGCTTAAAATTAAATTATCTTTAAATGATAACTATAATGATATTTCAAATATTATATCCAAAAATAATTTAAATACTGTTTGTTCTGAAGCAAGATGTCCAAATATTTATGAATGTTGGAACAATAGAACAGCAACAATAATGATTTTAGGTGATACATGTACTAGGGCATGTGGCTTTTGTTCTGTAAAAACAGGAAAACCAAATCAAGTAGATATTTTAGAGCCTGTCAGAGTTGCTGAAGCAGCAAAAAAAATGAATTTAAGACACATTGTCATAACATCTGTAGATAGAGATGACTTAAGAGATGATTATGGGGCAACAATATGGGCAGAAACTATTAAACGTTTGAATTCTGTGGTTCCAAATTGCTCTGTTGAGGTATTGACTCCAGATTTTAGAGCCTATGAGCCATCACTTCAGAAAGTATTTGATGCAAGACCTTCAATTTTTTCGCATAATATAGAATGTGTGAGAAGAATATCTAGACAAGTTAGAAAACAATCTAGATGGTCTAGATCTAGAAAAGTTTTAGAATTATCTGTAAAAAATAATATGTTGACTAAAACGGGTTTAATGGTAGGTTTAGGAGAAACAAATAATGAAGTTATTGAATCCATGAAAGAGATGGCTAGTATTGGTGTGGAAATATTTAATATAGGTCAATATCTCCAACCAACTACAAAGCATTTAGAAGTTGATAGATATGTTCATCCAAATGAATTTAAAATGTTTAAAGAGATAGGTTTAGAATTAGGATTTAAAGTTGTTGAATCTGGACCTTTAGTGAGATCATCATATCATGCTGATAAGCAAGCTAAACTTTATAATAAACAATCTAGCGTTGCGTCATAATGGCATGTATAGAATCTAATAACTGTTCTGGTATGTTATTTGCCTATTAAATTTTAAAAAGAAAAATTATGAACGACATTAAAGATAAAATTTTAGAATCATACCCAATATTACCGCTAAGGAATACCATTTTATTCCCAAATCAAATTATACCTATATATATTGGTAGACAACAATCACTTGATTTAATTAATGATATATCATTATTGGAAAAAAAATATATAGTAGTAGTTGCTCAAAAAGATGGGGCTATAGAAAATCCTACATCGGATGATATTTATCAATATGGTACTCTTGCGACAGTTATGAAAATTTTTGATATGCCTGATAAATCAAAATCTGCAATTGTTCAAGGTTTAATGCGAGTTAAACTTGAAGAAATAAATCAAGAATTACCTTATTTTGCTGGACTAGTTTCACGAACCAATGATATTTCTTCTAGCGATAATGATTTAGATAAATATATTAAAATGTTAAAATCTTCTTTTACAAGTATTGTTGAAGCTGCTCCATATCTAAATGAAGATCAAATGAGTGCATTAAATAATCTTAATAATCCGTCAAAAATTGCTGATAAAGCAATTTCTTTATTAAACATCAAAACAAAAGAAAAGCAGGAAGTTTTGGAAATAACTGATGTATTCAAGAGAGTTCAAAAAGTTTATGATATTATAAATAAAGAATTACAAAGAATTGAGCTCGGTGAAAAAATCCAATCAGAGGTACAGGATGAAATATCTAAATCTCAAAAAGAATATTATTTGAGAGAACAGTTAAAAGCTATACAAAAAGAATTAGGTGAAGAAGGTAGTGGTATTGAGTTTGAAGAAATTCAAGAAAAGATTAAAAAAGCAAAAATGCCTGAAGATGTTGATAAAATTGCTCATAAAGAACTCAATAGGTTACAAAAAATACCTTCTCATTCTCCTGAATATACAGTTTCCAGAACATACTTAGATTGGCTGGTTGAGCTACCATGGAGCATTCAATCAAAAGATAATGAAAAAATTGATAATGCTAATAATATTCTTAATGACGATCATTATGGATTAGATAAAGTAAAAGAAAGAATTTTAGAGCATTTAGCAGTAAGAGGTTTGAAGAGAAAAAGAAGTAAAAAAGGTGATATTATTAAAAGTCCAATTCTTTGTTTCAATGGCCCACCAGGAACAGGCAAAACATCTATGGGTAAATCTATAGCTAGATCTATGGGTAGAAAATTTGTAAGGATTTCACTTGGGGGTGTAAGTGATGAAGCTGAAATAAGAGGTCATAGAAGAACATATATTGGTGCCTTGCCAGGTAGAATAATAGCTAGTTTAAAAAAAGCTGGTACTAATAATCCTATTTTTATGCTTGATGAAATAGATAAACTTGGGAGAGATTTTAGAGGAGATCCTGCAAGTGCCTTATTAGAGGTTTTAGATCCAGAACAAAATAATTCATTTAATGATCATTATTTAGAAGTTGATTTTGATTTATCAAATGTTATGTTTATCACTACTTCAAATAGAATTGATCAAGTTCCAGGTCCTCTAAGAGATAGAATGGAAATGCTTGATTTTACAGGTTATATTGTTGAAGAAAAGATTGAAATTGCTAAAAGACATTTAATCCCTAAACAAATCAAAGAACATTCATTAAAAGCTAGTGAAATTAAATTTAATGATTCAGGAATTAGAACGATTGTTGAATCTTATACTAGAGAGGCAGGTGTTAGAAATTTAGAAAGACAAATTGCTAATGTTTGTAGAAAAGTAGCAAAAGATATAGCTATGAAAACTTTTAAATCTGCATCAATTTCAGATAAATCACTCAATAAATTTTTAGGTCCAGAAAAGTTTTTACCTGAATTAGCTGAAAGAAATGACAAACCAGGAATAGTTGTTGGGTTAGCTTGGACAGCATTTGGAGGTGATATTTTATTTATAGAAGCTACCAAAATGCCTGGAAAAGGAAATTTAAAATTAACTGGAAAACTTGGTGATGTAATGAAAGAATCTGTACAAGCGGCGATGTCTTATGTTAGATCTAATGCTAAAAAATATGATATTGATGAAAACTTTTATAAAAAATTTGATGTTCATGTACATGTCCCAGCAGGTGCTATTCCTAAAGATGGTCCATCAGCAGGTGTAGCGATGACTGTTGCAATAATTTCTTTATTAACTAACAAACCTGTTAAGTCTAAACTTGGAATGACAGGAGAAACTTCATTAAGAGGAAATGTTTTACCAATTGGCGGTTTAAGAGAGAAAGCTACTGCTGCACATAGAGCTGGCTTAAATCATATAATTGCACCTCATGAAAATATGAAGGATTTAGAAGAGATTCCTGAAAAAGTTAGAAAAGAATTAAAAATTACATTTGTAAAAGAGGTTGATGAGGCCATAAAATTAAGCCTTGATTTAAATATTAATTAAGGGCGATTAACTCAGTTGGTTCAGAGTGCCTCCCTTACAAGGAGGAAGTCGGGAGTTCGAGTCTCTCATCGCCCACAAAAAAAGGGATAATAATATTATCCCTTTTTTTATTGAGCTTATTATTTCTTATGATAAAATAATATTGATAAGAATAACAACGTCCTGAACATTTATTATACCATCTATATTAATATCACCAGCAGTATTTTGATCATCATTTGGTTCTATTGTCCCCAAAATGAAGTTAATAAGTAAAACAACATCCTGCACATTAATAATAGTATCACTATTAATATCACCTAATAAAATGTCATTAATTTCATAATCAACACACTCTCCAGATGATAGTAATCCATTACCATTAATATCAGAAACTATTGTATCAGATATACAAATTTCTGTAACTCCTGAATCTGTATTTGTATAAGATATATTTGTCAACAAACCATCTCCTGCAGGAATAACTCCACCACTAAATGAAAAACCTAAAACTATGCCTAATTCTGATGTAGAAACTTCAAATCCATATTCTTCAGACAATCCTCCATTTGCACCATTTATTGTAAATAAATCTGGATTATCGATAATATTAAATTGAAAACCTGAAATATCTACGCTACTTGAAATATAAACAGGTATTAAATCTGATGTTATATCACCAAATGTTAATGAAGCATTACCAGCTGAAAAATCAACAGTTGCACAATCTTCATCTGCTAAGAGAGGATTTCCATTAGTATCTGATACAATCAAGTCATCTATACATAATAGTGTATTTCCTACACCATTAAGAGAATAAGATAAATTAGTCAATACACCACTACCTGCAGGGATGCTATCACCTGTCAATGAAAAACCAATTACAATTCCCAAATTTGAAGTTGAAACTTGAAATCCATTATCTTCAGCTGATCCGCCACTTGCACCAGTTATTGTTACTGAATCAGGATTATCAGTTAATGTAAATTGAAAACCTCCAATAGATTCAGAATTGTCCATTAAAATCTGTATTGAATCACCAGTTATACTTCCAAAACTTAGATTGGCTGAACCATATACGCAGCTTCCATCATCAATTGTTGCATTTGGATCATAATTATCAGCATTTGGGTCAGTACAGCCTGGAATTTCAACTATACCATCTCTAGTACCATCAATAAACGTTTCATTAGTGTTTAGAGGATCTAAATATTGATCCATATTGTTCCAAGCTGCTGAAAATTTAGCATATCCATGGTAATAGGTTTGTGAGCAATAACAATCTGGGGATGGACTACAATAATCTGTATATATATAACTTGCCATTCCTCTAATTCTTTTATTACTATCAAACATAGGTGATCCAGATGATCCCGGTATTACTCTTCCACTACTATATCTAAAATCCCACCAATTTCCATTAGAAGACATTCCATTTGCATTGTATGAAATCTTTTTAATCCAACCATCTGGATGATGGATTCCAACTACATTATTACCCGGACTAGCAGATGATTTATTCCAACCATTATAATAAGGATTATATGCTGTTGGTATATTATTGTATAATCTAATCAAAGCACCATCATTATTATTAAAATTACCTATCCAAAGATTTTGAGTTCCACTCATAGTATTATATCCTTGGGGTGATGTACCATTACATGAATAAGATTGATAATTAAAATAAATTGTACTTGAACCTCCACTATTACAATGAGCAGCATAAACAATATATGGAGTCTTATCAAAATTTGTATTATTAATTAATGATGCAGAGCACACTCCGCCATTACCTTCAACAAGAACCACACCATCTATCTCATCTCTCCAATCATCTCCAGATGAACATGCTACATTATCATTGCAATCAACTCTATCAGATGTTTGGTCTCCGTGAAAATTGATAAGATCAAGAAAATCATGTGTAATAATAGATAAATTTAAAGCCAAATCACGAACTTCATTATTTGGTACAGTAAGTTCAATGATAACACGATCACTTTTAACTAGTGCTGTTGATTTTTCTCCAGTAAAATCATTATTTTTTGAATTGAAAGATCCAATATACATAGTTTGTTCTTCATCATAGATAAACATTTTAGAGTTTTGTGTTAATTTGAATTGATCAAAATGAAAAGCAATAGCTTTAGCACCCTCTGACTCTAGACCTAAATAAAAAGTAGTTTTAAATTGTCCAATAAGTTTTGTTGCAGATAATGGAATGTTGATATCTACAGCATATTCATTTGCATATTGTAAAACCATTGGATGCAAATCATAATCTATCAAATTATTATGATCAACTTTTATAAAATTTATTTTTGTATTATCAGGTTTATAAATAGGGGAACCTGAATATTGAATTTGTGAAAATGAAAAAGTCAAAAATAAAATTAAAATGTTGAAATATTTCATAATGCTCTCCTTAATAATAATTGTATTGCTATAATGTAATAAATTGGTTGATATAAAAATATTAACTTGTTTGTTTTTTACAAACTGTTACGTTGTTAGGTACTCTTAATTTGATCTAATTTTTTTCTAACGGCTATTTCTAGATTAAGTTTTTCTTTCATTTTTTTATTAACTTCATCATCATATAATGTATAATTGTCTTTTCCTAAAGTTTTTGATACATACATAGCCATATCTGCTTTTTGAATTAAATCATCAATATTTTCGCCATCATTTGGGAAAATTGCTCCTCCAATACTAACGGTACAATTAACTCTTTTTCTATTTATAATAATTTTTTCTTTAATATTTTTTAAAATTCTTTTACACAGCAATTTATTATCATTTGTATTTTCTATTTTAGCAAGTATAGTAAATTCATCTCCACCCCAATGACTAATAGTATCACCCTTTCTAACAGATTTGACTATCCTTTTTGATATAGTTTTTAATAATTCATCACCAGCACTATGACCCATAGTATCATTTATCATTTTAAACTCATCAAGATCTAAAAATAAAACAACATACTTATCATTTGTTCTTTTGGCATTTGTAAAAGCTATATTGGCACGATCATTAAATAATGTTCTATTAGGTAGTCTAGTCATTTTATTATAATAAGCTAGATAATGCATCTCTTCAACCGATTTAACTTTATCAATAGCCATAGCAATTTGATCTGATATGAATTTTAATATTGCTAGATATTTATCGCCATATAAATTTTTATTATCAAAACTTTTTATTGAAATTGCTCCTATGATTTCTTCTGTAATTATTAAAGGAGACGCAATGTAAGATTTAGGTGTTTTAAATGTTTTATTTAGCTTATTTTTTTCTTTAAGGTATTCTATTTCTTCTTCATTATAGCTTAATGATCTTCTAGTTTTAATTAAAGGTTCAATAATATTTGATTTTATTTTTTTTCTATTAGAACTAACATCTTTTTTGGTACTATAGTTGTATTCTTCAATATAGTTATCATCAACTAATAAAGATATGGTAAAATTTTGTGTTGGTATCAATATTCTTAAATTTTCAAAAATATCTTTATATAATTCTTTAATATTAGTTGAAACCCTTACCGAATTAGATATTTTTAAAATACAATTTTGAATATCTTTATTTCTTACAATAGTAGTTAAATCAGTAATTGCTACTGTATAAAAAATTTCATTTTCAATTTTATTTTCAACAAAGTTTAAAGATAGAGGAAATTTTTCTTTATTTTCTTTTACTCCATATATTTCTATATTTTTATTTAAAGAATTTAACTTATCACTTAAAATATTTCTATTTGAATATTTTTGTATTATTTCAGAATATGGTTTTGAAAGAAGGCTTGTGATTGGTTCTCCAAGTATTTGGTCTCTACTATAGCCCCAAAGATTAAGTGCATACCTGTTAATCATAACTATTTTAAGTTTAGAATTAAAAGTAATTACACCTTCGTTAACAGCATTAAGTATACCCTTCATGTGAGTAGCTGAATCAAGAATTTTATAAATATTTTTTCTGGGTTTTTTTAAACTCATTTTATTATTATTCAATTAATAGTTAAATATAACGGTAATTAAAATATTAAAGTGTGAACTATATTACAATTATTTTTGATTGTAACATTATGTAATTTTAACAATTTTTCTATATCATTTCATTAGAAACTCTATTAAATTAACTTAAAATTAATGAAACATAAGAAGGGTATTGTTAAATGAAGAAAGTTCTTTTACTATTATTAGCTACAATTATCATACCAAATACATGGGTAAATATAAATTCGGCGGAACCAAAACCTATGTCAATGGATTTGATAAGTTCAGATATAAACCAAACAAAAATTAAATTTACATTAGATGGATTTCATTTAATTCCAACAAATGACTCAAAAAGACTTAGTTATGTTGTGAAATCAGAAAATGGTGCATCATTGCTTGAATCAGGTTATCCTGACCTGCACAATTATACGGAATCTATTATTATACCCGATAATGCTAAAACTAACGTTAATGTATTATCCTATAAATATCAAGATTTTGAAAATTTATTCATTTTACCTTCTAAGGGTAACTTTTCAAGAGATATTAACCCAAATGATGTTCCAATTCAATATAGTGATGCTTACAAGAAAAATGAATTTTTTCCTACAGAAATTTCTAAATTAGGAGATCCATATATTTTAAGAGATTTACGAGGTCAAACTATATCTGTAAATCCATTTCAATATAATCCTTTTACAAAAACTTTAAGGGTTTATACAGAGGTAGAACTTGAAGTTGTTTCTAATGGGTTATCTTCTGAAAATTCTATTGAAAGAATTGGAGATATTGTAAAGCTATCTTCTAATTATGATGAAATATATAAAGAACAGTTTTTGAACTATGAAAATGATAATCGATTTCAGTATTTAGTAGACCAAGGAAATATGCTTGTAATTTCAAATGATGCATTTTTAAGCTATATGGAGCCACTTGTTCAATGGAAAAATAAAAAAGGTATTCCAACTGAAATGGTTGGAACATCGGTTACTGGTACTAGTTCTACTGCAATCAAAAATTATATTACGAATTATTATAATACTAATGGTTTGACATTTGTATTACTTGTAGGTGATTATGCACAAGTAACCTCGCCTCTCTACAGTGGGTCTGCATCAGATCCAAGTTATGGTTTTATTAGTGGTAATGATGTTTATGCTGAAATTATTATAGGTCGTTTTTCAGGAAGTACACCAGCTCATATAGAAACACAAGTTCAAAGAACAATTGAATATGAGCAAAGAAATTCAGGAGATTACTTTAATAATGCAGCAGGTTTTGCATCTAATCAGGGGCCTGGTTATGGTGGTATGGCTGATGATGAATTTAGTGATTTTTTATGGAATTCAATATTATCTCAGTTTACTTATGATCAGTTTTTCTCTGAATATGATGGTAGTGGTGGTTCAGATCAAGGAGGAATCAATGCTATCAATACGGGTGTAGGTATTATTAATTATACTGGGCATGGTTCAATTAATAGCTGGGGTAATGGATCGTCTTTAAATGGTACACAGATTAATCAATTAACTAATGTCGATAAACTTCCATTGGTTATAACTGTTGGTTGTAATGTTGGTGAATTTAATAGTACAAATGAATGTTTTACTGAATCATGGCAAAGAGCAACCTATAATGGCTCTCCATCTGGAGGTATTGCACATTTTGGTTCTACTATTTCTCAATCATGGGAACCTCCTATGCATGGTCAGTGGGCTATGAATAAAATTTTAACAGAGTCATATGATGGTGTAAATGGTCAACCTCCAGCCGGCCATAAAACAAGAACCATTGGAGGTATCGTTACAAATGGTTGTTTGCATATGAATGATGCGCAAGGAGGTGGAGGTCAAAATGAAACTAGATATTGGACTTTATTTGGTGATCCATCTATAGTTTTTAGAACTGATGAACCTACAAGTTTGAATATTGTTCACGATGATATAATATTAGTTGGACAACAAAATTTTCAAATAAATACTGGTCAATCAGGATCATTAGCTGCTATATCCTCTAATGGTCAATTAATGGGATATGCATATGCAAACCAATTTGGTTTAATAGAATTAGATGTTTCAGATATAGCACAAATACCAGGCTCTTATGATTTAGTTATAACAGGATTTAATACTACTTATTATGAATCTGAGCTAACAATTTTAGCTCCAGAGGGCCCATATGTAATGATGGATTCATTTACAGATCAGTTGATGTTTGGAACTGAAAGTCAACTATCTATTACTTTAGAGAATGTTGGTAGTGATCCAGCAGATGAGTTAATTGTAACATTAACTACTGATGATGAGCATGTTGTTATGATGGATAATACTGAAACTGTTAATATGTCTGCAGGTGACTCAATGACTATCAATGGTTTTATGGCAGATATATCATCAAATATACCAAATGGTCACCCTATTGAGTTTAATGTAAATTTAGTTACTGGTGAGCATGAATGGGATTATTCATTTATAAGTATGTCAATGGCTCCTGAAATTAATTTAGTTAGTTTTAGTGGTGATTTACAGCCTGGCACCTCGTCAAATGTTGTAATAACAATGGTTAATGATGGTGATGCACCAATCAACTATCCTGTATTAGATATTGAAGTTGGAGCATATCTAACAATTGAAAATATAGAATTTGATAATGCATATTATTGGGATACACTTGAAGGCTCAAATATTGAACAATTAACAGCTGATATTACAGTGAGTCCAATGGCTCCAATGGGATCTAATGGTGAAATTTCTGTATATATTAATCAACTAAATACTGAATTTCAAAATGAAATAAATTTAGATATTCCAATTGGTCAAGTTACAGCTGATTTTGAATCAGGACTTGATTTAGATTGGGCAAATGAGTCAATTATGCCATGGAATATATCAACTGATCAGGCTAACACAGGTTTTCAATCATTTAAATCTGGAACTATTGGAAATAGTCAAACAAGTTCTGCAAGTGTTACCCTTGAAGTTACTCAAGAGGGCTATATAGAGTTTTACTATATGGTATCTGCAGAATATAGTCCATCTGGTAATTATTTTTATGATGGCTTAGTATTTTCTATTAATGGTCAACAAGTTGGAGAGTTTCAAACAAATACCGATGGTAGTAGCCCATGGACTCAGGCTAGATATTTAGTAAATCCTGGTATGACTGAATTTACCTGGACATTTATAAAAGATAGTGGTGGGGGCTCAACTGATTGTACCAATACAGATTGTTTAGATGCTGCCTTTATAGATGATATTGTTTTCCCTCCAGTATATGTTGAATCTGATGTTATTGTTGGTGATACAAATGGTGACTCAATGCTAAATGTACAAGATGTTATTTTAATGCTTGGTATGATTCTTGGTACAGTTGAGGTAGATCTAGATACAGCTGACCTTAACATGGATGAC
>CAZYFB010000005.1:0-33422 GCA_964646655.1 uncultured bacterium | reverse complement strand
GATGATGAAATGGATGAACTTTTTGTTGCAGGCTGGTTGCATGATTTTGGAAAAGTTGCAACTCCAGATCATATTATGAACAAATCAACAAAATTACAGGGTTTATATGATAAAATTGACCAAGTAAAATTAAGATTTGAAATTTTGAAAAGAGATATAGAATTAAATTTTTATAAGAACAAGTTATCTAATGTAGATAATAATACAGAAGAACTAGATTCACAATTAAA
This sequence comes from uncultured bacterium, assembly GCA_964646655.1. Classification (GTDB taxonomy): domain Bacteria; phylum Fidelibacterota; class Marinisomatia; order SCGC-AAA003-L08; family D37C17; genus TMED6. The sequence goes on along the minus strand of CAZYFB010000005.1, from coordinate 33,192 downwards.
GCAAGTAAATGAAGATTTTAAATTTTTACAAGCTTCAAATATTGGTGGTGAATTCATGTCTGAAGAACTTCAAAATAGAGTTCACGATATTGCAAAGCAAAAAATCGAATTGGATAATAAACTTTGTTCCATTCTAAATGAAAAAGAAGTTGATTTTTTAACTATTAAAAAAGGTACACTTTCAAAAGAAGATAGACAAATAATGGAAAATCATGTTTCATTAAGTTATGAATTATTAGATAAACTCCCTTATCCAGATCATTTAAAACAAGTGCCTTTTTATGCAGGATGTCATCATGAAAAGCTTAATGGTGGAGGTTATCCAAATGGATATTCAGGAGATGAGTTACCATTACAAGCACGTATTATTGCAATTGCTGATGTTTTTGAAGGTTTAACAGCACCGGATAGACCTTATAAAGAGCCATACAAACTCTCAAAGGCACTAAATATTTTAAAGTATATGGTTAATGATGGTGAAATAGATCCTGATTTATTTAAACTTTTAATTACAAAAAAGTTATATTTAAAGTATGCAAATGAACACCTTAATTCAAACCAAATTGATGTTATTGATGAAGAAAAATTATTAAGTTAATTTATATGAGTTACCTACTATGAATATTAAACAAAACAAAGTCCGTGAGGCTCTTAAATTAATTCCTTCAATTGATGAAATTCTAAAAAAACATAAAGATTCATCAGACAATGTTCCTCAAGAATATTTAAAATTTAATTTAAATAAAATTTTAAATGCGATAAGAAAAGAATTTCAAGATGGAAAACATCTAGAAAACCCCAAAAAATATATATCAAATCTAGTAAATGAATCACTAAAAAATAGTAGTTCCAAAAGTTTAAAACCTGTAATTAATGGAACAGGAATAGTATTGCATACTGGTTTAGGAAGAGCACCAATTTCTAAAGAAATTTTAATTGAGGGGATTAATCAAAATTATCCATATTCTAATTTAGAATTTGATATTTCTAATGGAAAAAGAGGAGATAGAAACATTCATGTTTCTGATTTAATTAATAGTATATGTGGCACTGATGAAACTATAGTTGTAAATAATAACGCAGCTGCTGTTATGTTAACCCTAAATAGTATTTGTCACAATAAAGAAGTCATTATAAGCAGAGGGCAACAAGTAGAAATTGGTGGATCTTTTAGAATTCCAGATGTTATAGAAAAATCAAATAGTATTATGGTTGAAGTTGGTACAACTAATAAAACTCATACTTCAGATTATGAAAAAGCTATAAATGATTCAACGGCAGCAATTTTATATGTACATACTAGTAATTATAAAGTTATAGGATTTACAAATGAAATTGATATTAAGGAGTTATCTAAATTATCAAAAAAATATAATATACCATTAATTATTGATTTAGGTAGTGGTTCAATTTTTGATTTTAAATCGTTTGGATTACCTATGGAAAAAATGATTAAAAAATATATTCAGCTTGGAGGAGATTTAATTACTTTTAGTGGAGACAAACTTTTGGGAGGTCCCCAATCTGGAATAATTTCAGGTAACAGAAAATTAGTTAAATTAATTAAGAAAAATTCAATTTATAGAGCTGTAAGATGTGATAAAATTAGAATTTCACTATTAGAAAATATTTTACGAACCTATCATTCTTCTAAAGAAACAACAGATAAAAATTTAGCAATTCAACTTTTTATAAGAAAACTAGAAGAGCTTTTAATTATTTCAAAAAATATTATGTCTAGCATATCCTCTGATATAAAACAAAAATATAATATATCAACTCAAAAATCATATGTTGAAGCTGGTAGCGGATCTTTACCAACTGAAAAAATGGAAAGTATAGCTTTAACTTTTCAGCCGAAAAGAACTTCGATAAATAAACTTTCTAAAGTATTTATGTCATTGAATACACCTATCATTGGCTATATAAATAATGATACTTTTTTCATTGATTTAAAAGCAATTCCAAATGATCAGATTGATTTATTAATAAAATCAATTAATGAATTAGATTGATGACTGAACTCATTGTAGGATTATCAGGGCATATTGATCATGGAAAAACATCCATTATTAAAGCTCTTACGAATGAGTTTTCTGGCACGCTAAAAGAAGATGAATCTAGAGGAATGACAGTTGATTTGGGGATTGCATTTCTAAATGATAAAATTACTTTAATTGATGTACCAGGTCATCAAGATTTTATAAAAAATATGTTATCTGGAATTCAATCAATAGATTTAGGATTATTAGTAATTGCTGCAGATGATAGTATTATGCCGCAAACTAAAGATCACTTTAATATTTTAAAATTGCTTGATGTTTCAAATATAATTATTTTGATAAATAAAATTGATTTGGTTGATTCTGACATGCTAGAATTAGTTAAATTAGAAATTAGTGAGTTATTAATTGATTCAAAATATAAAAACGCAGACATTTTAGAAATTTCAACAATTGAAAATATTGGGATAAAAAAATTAAAAGAAAAGTTAGAAAATTTTAAGTGTGATACTAAAAGTTCTTCAGGTCCATTCAGAATGCCAATTGATCGAATTTTTTCTGTAAAAGGTTTTGGAACAGTTGTTACTGGGACAGTTACATCTGGATCTGTAAAAATTGGCAAAGAAATTAGAATTGAACCAATATCAAAATTAGCCAAAATAAGAGGAATTAATACACATAATTTTTCATCTGAAAATGTTACTGTTGGACAGAGAGCAGCAATTAATTTACAAAACATAGATAAAGTAGATATTAAGAGAGGCTACCAATTAGTTGAAAAGGATTTTTTTAGACCAGTCTTTTCAATTATTGCAAAAATCAATTTGCTTGATGATATACAAAAACCTATTAAAAGAAATCAAAGAATTCGAATTCATTTAGGAACAGCTGAAGTAATAGGAAAAATTTATATTTTTTCAAAAAATAAACTTGATGCATCTGAATCATCAATTGTTTTGATTAATTTAGAGCAACCAATATTAGCAACTTTTAATGATAGATTTATAATTAGACATTATTCTCCAATATTTACTTTAGCAGGAGGAAAGGTATTACTCCACTCTCATAAAAAAAATTATTTTTATAATAAAAAATTTAAACTTACAGAAATAGCAAATATTGTTGATTCAATGACCGATGTAGAAACTAATAATTTAATTGAGCATATAATTAATAATTATGATTTTAATCCAGTTAATTTTGATGATTTATGTATTCAATTGGGGTATTCTAAAATTAATTTTTTAGATTTTATTAAATCACAAAAAGAAATAATTGAATTATCATATTTAAATAAGCATTGGATTTTAACAAATAAACAATTTTTTAAAATTAAAGAAAAATTAGTAGCTGATATAAAAAAATATTTCAATGAAAATAAATATAGCTCTAATATAAATAAAGAGGAATTAACAAGTATTAGTAGAGTAAATGCAGATTTTTTAGATTTTATGTTAACACAATTAGAACAAGATAATTTAATACAAAGAAAGATAGATGGATGGTCCTTATACAATCATAAAATAAATTTAAGTGATTCTGATAAAAAATATAAACAACTTTTACTTGATATTATTGAAAATCAGAAATTTAATACTTCATCTATTACAGATTTAAAACTAAAGGTAGGAATGAGTAGTGAAAAGGATTTTAATAAAATAATTAAAATATGCGAGAATGAACAATTAATAATTAGAATTAGCCAATCAATTATTTTATCTACTAATAATTTTAATTTTTTAAAAAATAAATTAGTTAATTATTTTAAAGAAAATAAATCTATAAGTGTCATAGAATTTAAGGATTTATTTGGTATTTCAAGAAAATATGCTATTCCATTTCTTGAATATCTTGATAAAATAAAAATCACATTCCGCAATGGAAATAGTAGAGAATTATTAATGTGATACAAGATAAAAAAAATAAATCTACTCCAGTAATGCAACAGTTTTGGTCTATAAAAGATCAGCATAAAGATTGTATTATATTATTTAGGATGGGAGATTTTTATGAAACATTTGAAAAGGATGCAGAGGTAACTTCTAAAATTCTTGGCATTGCACTAACTAAGAGAGCAAATGGTGCTGCTGCTTCGGTTGCGCTAGCTGGGTTTCCATATCACTCATTAGAACAACATTTATATAAGTTGTTAAAAGCTGGAAATAAGGTAGCTATTTGTGAACAAATGGAAGATGCATCACAAACTAAAGGTATCGTAAAAAGAGAAGTAGTAGAAATAGTTTCTCCAGGTATGAATGTTTCAGAAAAATTTTTAGATGGAAATAAAAATAATTATATAAGCTCTTTATTCTATGATAGATTAGGTGTTGGTATATCAATTTTAGATTATTCAACAGGTGAATTCTATACAAATTTAATCAAACCTACAGATTTAGATAATATCATATCTAAGTATGATATATCTGAATTAATAATTATTGATGATCAAAAAAAAATATTTAAAAAATTTAAATCATTAAATGATTTATACACTAACACAGTACCAGAATGGGTTAATGATTATGAATTTAATATTGAAATATTATGTAATCATTTCAATGTTAAATCTCTCAAGGGTTTTGGTTTAAAAGATAAAAATGCATCAATAATATCATCAGGCATGTTGATTCATTATCTCAAAGAGAATTTTACGTCTAGTGCTCCTCATATTGACAATTTGAAAATATTATCATATAATGATGCAATGCAAATAGATTATTACACTATTAAAAATTTAGAAATATTTGAATCATTACTAAATGATAATAAGAAAAAAGGAACATTTATTTCATCGATTGATAAAACCATAACATCTTCTGGTAGTCGCTTATTGAAAAAATGGGTTAGTAATCCATTGATAAATAAAATGCTAATTGAAAATAGATTAGACTTGGTTGAAGAATTCACCAAAGATTACGACTTTGTAGATGAAACTAGAAATAAATTAAAAAAGACTTATGATATTGATAGAATTATTTCAAAGGTATCATGCAATAAGGCAAATCCTGCTGATTTAATTAATTTAGCAGATTCACTAGATTTTATAAATCAATTTAAATTAATGATATCAGAGGATAAAATCAATTTAACTTCCTTACTTGATAATACCTATGACACCAATAATCTTTTAAAAAAAATTGATAAAACATTAAAAAAAGATTCCTCACTTAATCCTAAAAAAGGTAACTTTATTAATGATGGTTTTTCAAAAGAGTTAGATGAATTGAGAAAAATATCAAATGATGCAAATCAATGGATGTTAGATTATCAGTCTAAGTTAAAAGATGAAACAACTATACCTAGTCTCAAAATAAAATTTAATAAAATTTTTGGATACTATATTGATGTAACTAAAGTCCATTCTGATAAAGTTCCAGATTATTTTATTAAAAAACAAACTCTTGTTAATAATGAAAGGTATTTTACTGAAGAATTAAAAAATTTTGAACATAAAATATTAAATGCAGAGCATGAGATTTTATTATTAGAAAATAATATTTTTAACAATTTATGTAATGAGGTATTGAATTTTATATCAGAAATTCAAAAAAATTCGAATATCATATCACAGGTAGATATTTTTTCATCATTTAGCTACTTATCAATTAAAAATAATTATATTCGACCAAAAATTACAGAAAATTTTAATTTAAAAATTAAAAATGGAAGACATCCTGTAATCGAAGAAATGTTTATGAAGAAAAATCAGTTTATTTCTAATGATTCAGATTTGAACGAAAATGAATATTTATCTATTATCACAGGTCCAAATATGGCTGGAAAAAGTACATATTTAAGACAAATTGGACTTATTGTTATTATGGCGCAGATAGGTTCAAATGTTCCAGCAAATCATGCTGAAATTGGAATAGTTGATAAACTATTTACAAGAGTTGGAGCAAGTGATAATCTTGTGGAAGGTGAATCAACTTTTTTAGTTGAAATGCAGGAAACTGCAAATATTGTAAATAATGCAACCCAAAATAGTTTAATATTATTAGATGAAATTGGAAGGGGCACCTCAACCTATGATGGACTATCAATAGCCTGGGCAGTTACAGAATATCTTCATAATGATATAAAGGCAAAGACTTTATTTGCAACGCATTATCATGAGTTAGTTAGTTTAGCTAATGATTTAGAAAGCGCTAATAATTTAAATGTTTTAGTTGAAGAATCTTCTGGTAAATCAGATATAGTTTTTTTAAGAAAAATTGTAAGTGGTGGAACTGATAAGAGTTATGGAATATATGTAGCAAAAATGGCAGGCTTACCTAATGAAATAATAGCAAAATCAAAAATTTACCTAGAGCTTTTAACCTCAAAGAAAAATAGTAATGCTTTAATTTTCAGTGATGAAATAAAATCTATTATAAATGATTTAGAAAATAAAAAAATAAATGTATCTGAAGATTTAATAAGTGATTTAAGTCAGATAAAAATTAATGATATATCTCCTTTAGAAGGTCTAAATATTTTAAACGAATTAATTAAAAAATATATAGATTAATTTTATGAAATTATTACTAATCATATTATTTTTAGTTCAAAGTTTATTTTCTTATAATATATTTAATCACTCACATGATTTTAGAATTTCTTCAAACTCATATACTGCATCTTTTAAAAATGATAATAAATTTTATAATTTTTTTAATCCAGCCTGTAATATTGACTCTTTGAATAATGTATATTCCATACTTGGAAATCAATTTAATGGTATACTTGAAAATCAACAGTTATATTTTTCAGTCAATATGCCATTATTAGAAGATATTTATATTGGATTAATGAGAACTTCTATTGATGATATTTATGATACTACCACAGCTTGGGAAGATTCTAATCAAAATGGAAATATAGATTTAGATGAAATTGATTATGATATGATCAACTCCTTTTCTCATACAAATATTGGGTTATTATTTTCAAAGCCATTTAATTATAGGGATTTTAAAGTCGGAATTAATACTAAATTTGATATTTTGAGTCTTCTTGATGAAAAATCATTTTCACATTCTTTTGATATAGGAATAATTCACGAATATAAAAAAATTAAGATGGGTATAGTTTTTAAGGATTTATTAAATCAATCTTATTGGACAACAGGTTATAAAGAAAATATTGAATCAAAAATTTTTTTTGGATTTAATTTTGATTACAAGAGATTTAATACAAGTATTGATTTTGATATTTTAAATAGTGAATATATGTTAGGTTCAACTTTCAATTATAATGAAACATTATCATTCTTATCTTCTAGGTCTTCACTAGAAAAAATTAATTTAGGTTTTATCATAAATTATAAAAATTATAATATTGGATATAGTTATATTATTTCTCAAAATATTGACCTTGGCTATTCACAAAAAGTTCTAATTGGTATTAGTAACATTTAACATATTTATGTTTATTTTTTTACGTATTGCAGATTTAGATTTTAGTATGTAATATTAATGCCTTTTTAAAAGGTACATAAACAGAAGGCAATTAAGATGATTATAAGCATGACAGGATTTGGTTTGTCCAGTAGAAAAAATAACAATTTTTCTATTGAGGTAAATATTAAATCAACTAATAATAGATTTTTTGATTTAAACGTTAAAATTCCAAGTACAATATCACCATTAGAAAAAATAATTCATGATTCTTGTAAATCATATTTCATTAGAGGATCTATTCAATTATATTGTAAAATTAAAATGAATGAAATTAAATCTAATATTAATCAAATAGATAAAAAAAAATTAGATAGTTTTTATGCTTCTGTAATTCCAATTGATAAAAAATTTAATAAATCAAATATTTCTTTAAATGTATCAATAGATAAAGTTTTAACTAAATTAGCCTTGCAAGAATTAGAATTAAATGAAAAAAATAAAAAATTAATTTTAAGTACTTTTGATAAAGCTTTTTCTGATTTGTTAAAATCTAGAAAATCAGAAGGAAAAAAGATTGAAAAAGAAATAAAAGTAAATCTTAAATTCATAAAAAAAATAAATTCAAAACTAATAAAATTAGAGAGTAAAAATAAAAAAGAACATTTTGAAAATTATAAAAAAAGAATTAAGATATTATTAAGGCAATATGACCTTGAGTTGGATGATACAAAGCTATATAAAGAATTGGCTATTTTTTCAGATAAATATGATATTTCTGAAGAGACGTCTAGAATTAAATATCATATAGAAAAATTTGAATCATATATTAAATATGAAGACTATCCTGGTAAAAAAATTAATTTTTTATGTCAGGAATTATTTAGAGAAATAAATACTGTTGGTTCAAAATCAAACAATCAATTTATAAGTACTTATGTTGTTGATTTTAAAACAAGTTTAGAGAAGATAAGGGAGCAAATACAAAATATATTATGAAAAATAATTTATTAATAATTTTAGCCGCACCATCTGGTACAGGCAAAAGTACAATATGTAAAGAATTAATGAATAGAAACAAAAAATGGAAATTTTCTGTATCTGTAACTACACGAACCCCTAGAGATGGTGAAGTTGATGGCAAAGACTATAAATTTATTTCAAATTCAGAATTTGAACATAATGTAAAGTTTGGAGATTTCATTGAATGGGAAATAGTGCATGGAAATAAATATGGAACTTTATGGTCTAATGTTGAAGATGCTTCAGGCGTTATGATTTTTGATATTGATGTAAAAGGTGGATTAGCAATTAAAGAAGAATATCCTGATAATACTCTTTTACTTTTTATAGAGCCACCTGGAGACAATATTAACGAGCAAAAAGAAGCTTTACATGAAAGATTAGTCAAACGTGGTAATGAGCAAGAACTAGCCATTAAACATAGATTAAAGAGATTTGAAACTGAAATGGAATATAAAGAAAAGTTTGACCACTCATTTATTAACAAAGATTTAAATAAAACAGTTGATAAAGTAGAAAAATTAATTAAAAAGGAAATAAAATGAAAATAGAAGCAATCAAATTACATGAAATTGTATCAGACAAAGCTGATATTTATACGAGTATAATGGTTATTTCTAATAGAGCAAGGCAAATCATTGATAAAAGATTTCTTGAGCAAATCAATTTAGAAGATTTGGAAGATTCGGAAGAATTAATACAGTTTTCAAAAGAAGATTTTGATAAAGAAAAACCAATGATGCAGGCTTATATAGAGTATATTAATAAGGACCTTGATTGGAATACCGAATCTAAAGAAGATTCAGATGGATAATCATTTAGTTCAAAGATATTTCAGCCAATATCAAGAACTATTTGGAAATACAGTATATACTAACAAAAAAATAAAAACATCATTTAATGTTTCAGGAAATAAAAATTCAAGCATTGTTTTTTTAAAAAAATATCCTATTGATAAAAGTGAAATTGATATTTTTAATAAAATTTTAAAAGCTTTGAACATGTCTAATGAAGAAGTTTTAGTTATTGATTGTTTAGGATCTAACTATAATAGTAAGGATAAATTGATTTCTTTTTTAGAAAAATTAAATTTGACTTACATAGTTGCATTTGGTGAAGAAATTTCACAATACATTTTAAGGACAGATTATAAAATAGAAGAAATAAGAAAAAAAAATAATATGTTTAATAAATTAAAAGTAATTGCTACTTATAGTATTAAAGATATTATCAATAATTTAGATTTTAAAAAAAAATTATGGAAAGATATAAAAGTTATTAAGTAAAATGAGTGAAAAAAGTAAAACCAGACAATCTCCACACGACCTTAAAGCTGAAAAAGCTGTTTTGGGTTGCTTGCTATTAGATAAAGAGGCTATATATAAAACAGTCCACTCTTTAAATATTAATGCATTTTATGATGAAGCACATAAAATAATATATAAATCAATTTGCGAAATGTTTGAAAATGGTAGTATTGTTGATAGTGTTACTATTACTCATCATTTAAAAAAGAATAAGGAATTAAAGAAGGTTGGAGATTCATATTATATCACTGGCCTAATTGAAGATGCCCCTACATCTGAAAATGTAGATTATTATGCTGAAATTGTAAAGAAGAACTATACTTTAAGAACAATTATAAATACAGCAAAAGAAATGAGCAAAGAAGCATATGATGAAGAGTATGATCCAGTAGAGATTTTAGATCATGCTGAAAAGAAAATTTTTGAATTATCTCAGGAAACTGAAAGAGGTGAATTTGTATCAATTAACCCAGTTCTTGAAGAAGTTTTAAAGGAATGGGGAACTAAAACAGATACAGGTTTGTTTGGTATACCCTCTGGTTTCTTAGATTTAGATGAGAAATTATCAGGATTTCAAAAATCAGATTTAATTATTTTAGCTGGAAGACCTTCAATGGGAAAAACTGCCTTATGTTTATCTATAGCAAGAAATGTAGCTGTTGAACATAATAAAAGAGTTGGTATATTTAGTTTAGAAATGTCTAAAAAACAACTAGGTGAACGTTTGATATCATCTGAATCAAGAATTAATAGTCATAAAATCAAGACTTCACAATTACCAAAAGATGACTGGAGAAAATTATCAACTGCTGCAAATGCATTATCACAGTCTAAGATTTTTATTGATGATTCTGCTGGTTTAAACGTTATGGAATTAAGAGCCAAAGCTAGACAACTAAAGGCTGAGAAAAAAATTGATATTTTAATTATTGATTATATACAACTTTTAAATGCTGGGACACGTTCAGAAAATAGACAACAAGAAATGTCTTATATTTCAAGGTCATTAAAAGCATTGGCAAAAGAACTTGATATACCAATTATTTGTTTATCACAGTTATCAAGAGCAGTAGAAAATAGAACAAATCATAGACCTATTATGTCAGATTTAAGAGAAAGTGGAGCAATAGAGCAAGATGCTGATGTAGTTTTGTTTATATATAGGCAATTTGTTTATACAGAATCTGAAGAAGATAAAAATATTGGTGAAGTTATTATTGCAAAACATAGAAATGGGCCAACAGGAACTGCAAAAGTAACATTCATTGCAGATTATGCTCGTTTTGAAAATTATGAGTATTCAGATAGGATTTCAGACGTTCCATTTTCATAAAAGAGTGCTAATATGGTAATAGAAAATATTAAAAGTATTATTGGCTACTCATCAAATTCATTTCCAAAAGATTTTTCTAAATTACTGGATTCATTAAATAGCCATCAAAACTATGATCAAAAAACTTTAGATCTTATTTTTGATGCTTATAATTTTGGAAAAAAAGCTCATCATGGACAAAAAAGAAAATCTGGTGAACCTTACTTTAATCATTGTGTAGCAGTTGCAACCATACTAGCTGATTGGGGTATGGATCAAAATATGGTCATTAGTGGACTTTTACATGATACTATTGAAGATACTAAGGTAACTAAAAAAGATATCTCACTAAGATATGGTAACGATGTTTTACATTTAGTTGAATCTGTAACAAATCTATCAGGAATAAAATTTAATAGTAGAAATCATAAAAAAGCGGAAAATTTTATGAAAATGTTTATATCATTTGCAAATGATATAAGAGCTATTATAATTAAATTAGCTGATAGATTACATAATTTAAGAACAATCACATACTTAACTAAAATCAAGCAAAGAAGATTGGCTTTAGAGTCCAAGGAAATTTTTGCTCCTCTAGCTCATAGAATAGGTATGAATAATATTAAAATGGAAATGGAAGATATCATTTTTTCTATTTTAGAACCTGCAAATTATAAAAGTATTAAAAATCTTGTTAAAGCAAATGAAAAAGACAGAAAAAATTATATAAATTCCTTTATTAATCCACTTAATACAGAGTTAGAAGAGTTTAATGTGAAATATGAAATTTTAGGTCGTGCTAAACATTTCTATTCAATTCATAATAAAATGCGAGCCAAGAATATTACTTTTTCAGAAATTTTTGATCAATTTGCTATAAGAATAATAGTTGAAAAAGTAGAAGATTGCTATATGGTTTTAGGAATGATACATCAAAAATATACCCCTTTACAAGATAGGTTTAAAGATTATATTGCTATGCCAAAAAGTAATGGTTATCAATCTATTCATACTACCGTCTTTGGCAAAGAGGGTAAAATGGTAGAAGTCCAAATTAGAACAAAAGAAATGAATCAAATTGCAGAAATAGGTGTTGCAGCTCATTGGATATATAAAGATAAATCTGATCAAATTGAAAGAAAAGATAAAATATTGAAAAAATTTGCATGGATTAGAGATATGATAGATGAGCTAGGAAATGAAAATAAAAATCCACAAGAGTTTATGGATATGTTAAAAACAGATTTATTCCATGATGAAATTTTTGTTTTCACTCCATCAGGTGATGTTATTCAATTAGTTGAAAATGCTACTCCAATAGATTTTGCGTTTGAAATACATAGTGAAGTTGGTCTTAAATGCTCAGGTGCTAAAATTAATGGTAATATTGTTCCATTAAATACACAATTAAAAAATGGTGACTCAGTAGAAATTATGACTTCTGAAAGTAAGAGACCCAGTTATGCATGGCTAAAAATTGTTCAAATGCCTAAATCAAAAAATCACATAAAAAGATGGATTAAGAAACATGAATACAAGGAAAAGATTGTTTTAGGGAAAGAAATACTTGAAAAGGGATTGAGAAAATTAAAGAAAATTTCTTTACTTAAAAAAGTAAAAGAAAATTTCCATTTATTTGATAATTCTAGTGAAGAATCCATTTATATTGATTTAGCTAACGGGGACAAAACAGTAAAAGATTTAGTTAAAAAAATAGAACCAAAAAATGAGATTTCTGAATTAAATGAGGATGAAACTTTAACTCAAAAATTTATTAGGAAAGCAAGAGGTATTGCAAAAGGAGTTACAGTTGGTGGAATAAGTAATACACTTATTAATTATGGAAAATGTTGTAACCCAATACCTGGAGATGCTATAATTGGATATGTAACACAGGGTAGAGGTGTTACAATTCATAGAACAACTTGTAGCAATTATCCTATATCTGAATCTAATAGATTAATAACTGTTCAGTGGAATTTATCAGATAATTCTTCTTATATAGTAAGATTAAAAATTGATGGTGAAGATAGAAAAGATTTAGCTAAAGATATTATTGAATGTACATCCAATTTAAAAATGAATATATCCAGTATAAATATGACTGCAGAATCAGGTTTAGCTAAATGTAATTTAATTATCGAAGTAAGAGATGTTAAGCAATTAACTAGATTGCAAAATAAATTAAAGACAATTAATAGAATATATAAAATTGAAAGGCGATAAGAATTGAAAACTGTAAAATATAATAAAGATGATTTAGTTAGAAAATTATCTCAAAAGCTTTTATTTTCTCACGATGATATGAAGTTTATGGTAGATAACTTTTTAGAAACGATATTAGAAATTTTAAAACAACCAAAAGATAATATTAGAATTGAATTAAGAAATTTTGGAATTTTTGAAGTTAAACCAACTAAAGCTAAACCTAAAGCACGTAATCCAAGGACAAATGAAGAAATATATGTTCCTGCACATAGAAAAATTTCCTTCAAAGCAGGAAAAAATCTTAAGTCTGAACTTAAAAAAGAATGGAAGATATAGTTGAAAAGAGTTTTATCAATTGATTTTGGTGAGGTTAGAGTAGGCTTGGCATTATCTGATTTAACATGTACAATAGCTAAACCTTATAAAACTATTAATTATAATGATATGGATCATTTATTATTTCAATTATCAGACATTATTGTAGAGAACGATGTTAATCAATTAGTTGTAGGCATTCCTTACAATATGAAAGGTGAAGATACAAAGCAAACTAAAATAGTTAGAAATTTTGTTTCAGTACTTAAAGAAAAGTTAGATTTCAATGTAGATTTAGTTGATGAAAGATTAACTTCATCTGAGGCTGAAAAATATATGCATCAAATGGATATTAAGGTTGGACATAATAAAGATAAAGTTGATAAGATTGCAGCTTCAATTATTTTACAAGAATATTTAGAAAACTATAATGTATAAATATACTTTATCTGTAATTTCTGCAATATTAATGGGTATTTCTCAGCAGCCATTTGGTTTAGGGTTTTTATCATGGTTCTCACTGTTTCCTTTTTTGTTTATAATAGAAAATCAAACCAATTTTAAAGACATTATAAAACAGTCATTTGTTTGGAGTTTTATATATCACTTAATATTTTTCTTTTGGATTTCAGATAATATTGGTTTGGATAGTCAAATATTAAGATATCTTATAATGCTATTAGTTGTATTGATACTTACTCTAAATATTTTTTTGATTTATGGAATTTATTTTTATTTTAAACATAAATTCAATTTTAGTATCCTGATTTTACCATTTATAATAGTAGCTGTGGAATATATTAGATCTTTAGGTTTTTATGGATCCGCATGGAATTCATTATCATATACTCAAATAGATTACTTAATAATTGCTCAAAATATAGAATATACTGGTATTTTTGGTTTAACCTTTTGGATTGTATTAATAAATATTTTAATTCTTAAGGTATACAGAAAAATAAATTTTAATAACTTAGCAATTTTGGGCTTAGTTTTTATATTTCCATGGATTACGGGATTAATTATAAAATTTAATCATGAAATCAATGGTGAAAAAATTAGAATTAAACTAATTCAACCAAACATTTCTCTAGAGGAAAAAAGAAGGTCTTTGAGAGGTTCATTAAATAAATTAATAGATCTTACACAAAGACAATCTATTTATAAATCTAATTTAGTTATATGGCCAGAAAGTAGTATTAGTGGATCTTTTTATAATAAGGGTTATTATAATTCGAGATTATCTAATAAAATGAATGACTATCTAAAAAGTTCAAATTCAATTTTAGTTGCAGGTGCAGATTTAAGAATTAAAAATAAGAGATATAACTCAGCAATATTATTTAAAAAGGATTCTATTGTTTCATTTTTTAATAAACAAAAATTAGTTCCTAATGTAGAAAGAACACCAGATATTTTTAATTTAGTTGGACTTAATATTGGACTAACAAATTTTGATATTGGCTCTGAATTAACTATGTTTTCAATTAATGATAATAAATTTGCATCTATGATTTGTATTGAATCTGTTTTCCCTGATTTAACTAGAAAATTTGTAAATCAAGGTGCAGAATTTATTACTTACATAGTAAATGATGGGTGGTACCCTAGAAATCCTCAATTAGATCAGCATGCACAAAGGTGTATTTTTAGGGCAATTGAAAACAGAAGATATGTAGCTAGATGTGCAAATACAGGTGTAACTATGGTTGTAGATTCATATGGGAACATTATAGATAAATTAGAGTTTAACAAAGAGGGTGTATTAGAATCAGAAATTATCACTTCTGATAAGAAAACATTTTATACAAAATATGGAGATGTATTTTCTATTTTTAATATATTAATTATAATATTTATGTTAATAATATCATCTATAAAAAATAAAAATGAATAAAATGAAATCAGTTAAACTATATATATTTTTTTTGTGTTTGATATCATTATCATACTCACAATTATCACAAAATATTGATAAGAATGCTTTTAAATCACTAATAATACCTGGATGGGGACAGTTAGAGCTTGATAAGCAACAAAGATCTCGTAATTTTTTTATTTTAGAAGCATGTTCTTGGTTATCATTTTTAGGTAGTTCGCACGCAAATAAATGGTATATTGATAACTATATGTCTTTTGGGTCATATCATGCAGACATTAACTTAAATTTAATAAATGATGCTGAGTTATCTTTATTGATTGTTCATATGAGTCAATATGATAATATGTATGAATTTAATGAAACGATGGAAAGACAAAGAAGATTTAATGATACTTATCCTGATACTGAAAAATATCAATGGAATTGGGATTCAACTAAAAATAGAAATAATTTTAATGATTTGAGAATTAAAAGTTCAAATGCTAAAAAAATAAATAATTTTACTATAGCAGCATTAATTGTAAATAGAATAGTTTCATTTATTGATGTTGCATATTTAAATGGTGAAAATGGAGTTAAATTAGAATCAGCATTGATTCCCACATCAAATAATAGTTTAATATTTAATTGTAAACTTTCTTTTTAATACTTTTAATTTACTTTTACCTTTTATTAAATTTCGTAGCTTGAAATGCCCCGGTAGCTCAGCTGGATAGAGCAACGGCCTTCTAAGCCGTAGGTCATACGTTCGAATCGTATCCGGGGTACTAAATAGAAACCTCTCGTTTATCGAGAGGTTTTTTTGTTTATAGATCATTTTCAAAATTTATCAAAAAGTAACATAGGTTTTGTGGGGATCCTTTTTTTATTATATTACAATTATGAATAATTATTATTTAATTCTTTTTTTATTTTTAAATATCTTTTTTGCATGTGAAGAAGATTTAGAAATTGAATTATGGAAAGTTTGTTATAACATAGAAGAAACAACTATTTTAGACCTATCAGGCTCTCAAATATCAGGTGAAATTTCAGATGAAATTGGCTTGTTAGAAAATTTAATAGAATTAGATTTAAGTTTAAATAATTTAGAAGGCGAAATACCTGAAGAACTAGGAAATTTAATAAATTTAGAAATTTTAAATCTTAGCTTGAATGATTTATCAGGAGAAATTCCTACAAGTCTTAGTAATTTAGAAAATTTAACTTTTTTAGATTTGAATAATAATAATTTAATTGGACCTATACCAAATCAAATTGGAAGTTTATCTAATTTAGTTACATTGAATTTGTATAGTAATTTTTTAGAAGATGAAATACCAAATCAAATTGGAAACTTAACAAACTTAGAAAGATTAGATTTTCATAACAATAACTTAGAAAATGAAATTCCTAATTCAATTTTCAATTTAATTAATTTAAAAAGATTATATCTTTACAATAATCAATTATCAGGAGAATTACCACCAAACATTGGAGAGTTATTAAATCTAGTTGAATTAAATGTATCAGAAAATCAATTAATTGGCTCCATTCCATATTCAATATCAAATTTGAATAATTTAACGTATTTAAATTTAAGTGAAAATGACTTGAGTGATGAATTACCTAATAATATTACTAATCTTACAAATTTATATTATTTTATAATTAGAAATAATGATATATCAGGAAATATATCTGCTGAAATAGATAATTTTCAAAATTTAATATATTTAGATTTTAGTAATAATAATATAGAGGGTTGGATTCCTGAAAGTATTGGAAATTTATCCAATATAGAATATTTAAGTTTAAGAGATAATCAGCTATCAGGAGCAATTCCAGCTTCAATTGGAAATTTAGTGAATTTAGAATACTTAAGTTTAAGAGATAATCAATTATCAGGAACAATTCCAGCTTCAATTGGAAATTTAGTGAATTTAGATAAAATATATTTATACAATAATCAAATTTCGGGTGAAATACCTGAAAGTATTGGAAATTTAATTAACTTGACTGAATTGTATTTATACGAAAACTCATTATCTGGCTCTATACCTAATAACATTGGAAATTTAATAAATTTAAATTCTCTTAATTTTAGTAATAATTATCTATCAGGATTAATACCAAATGATATTTGCAATCAAGGTGATTCAACTCCAAATTTAAGTAATAATAATTTTTGTTTTCCATATCCTATATGTTTGTCAAATGAAAATATTGCAGATCAAAATACTTCACAATGCTATTTAATTTATGATTTAAATAATGATCAAATTTTAAATGTATTAGATATTTTGATATTAGTTAATGCTATTATAGGATTTGAAAATATAGAATTTGGTGATTTTAATTTGGATGGAGTTTTAAATATTTCAGACGTGATTATTTTTATAAATATTGTTTTAGAAACATAAAATTAATCACACATAATTTTATTATATTATACATAATTATTTAGGGAGCAATGGTGATAAAAAAAGAATCTATAAATGTATTTGGAAAGAAACTGAGTAGTTGTTGTAATAGTCCAAAAACAGGTTTTTTTAGAAATGGTTCATGTGATACTTGCAATGAAGATGTTGGAGTGCATACTGTTTGCGTATTAGCTACAGAAGAGTTTTTAGAATTTAGTAAATCTGTTGGTAATGATTTATCAACTCCTAATTTAGATTGTCAATTTCCTGGTGTAAAACCAGGTGATAAATGGTGTTTATGTGCTCTTAGATGGAAACAGGCATATGAAAATGGATTTGCACCTCCTGTTTTTTTAGATTCTACCCACATAGATACACTAAAATTTATTGATTTAAATATTCTTAAAGAGTATACCCTTAATTAATGAATATTCTATTTTTAATATTTTTTGTATTTTCTTTTTTAAAAGCAGATTTAATAATACCTGAAAACTTTTCTGAATTAAATTCAATTCACGTTTTATTTAAATGGGATCAAGTACCAAAAGCTTCAGAATATAATATTCAAATAGCAACATCAAATAGTTTTAATAATAATTCAATCATTAGAGATGTAAATATTAATATACCAATTTATATAGAAAAAAATGTTATTGATTGGGAAGATACTTTTTTTTGGAGAGTGAGACCTTTCGTCGATGGTGTTTATGAAGATTGGATTGATTCAAGACGTTTTTTTACTTCTGAGAGTAAGATTAATATAAATCATAATATTATTAATCAAGAATCTATTCAATCTGGTTTAACTATTTTAGGTGATGATGGACATTTACTTTCAGGTGTATATGATTCTGATGGAAGATGTATATGGCATGATGGCGATCTTGATGTAATGTTAAATTCTGTAAATGAATATGGTCAATTATTTGGATTTTCTGGATATAATTGGCCTAATAGAACAGGTATAGAATTCAATTATAGTAATGATATCATTTGGAAAGGTCCAAATGGAGTTTATATTGATGAGCATGAGGTTAAACAAATCCCAAATATGAATTATATGGGTTTTGTTGAAGAATTTAGAGATGGTCCAATTCCAATTGGAGAATGGACATCTTTGTATAGATCACTTGGATATGAAGCTGATGGAACTACTTATGAGTTTCCTTGGAAAGGAAATAGACTGGTTGAGTGGGATAGATTAACAAAACAAGAAGTATGGTCATGGAATCCTTTTGATTTTTTTAGTTTTGAAGAATATGATGCGCATGGTGGAACCTGGTATTATAGTACTGATATTCATGATTGGATGCATTCAAATGCTTTTTATTTTGATGAAGATGAAAATTCAATTTATATGTCGCATAGACATTTATCAAGAATTACAAAAATTTCTTATCCTGAAGGACAAGTTGAATGGGTTATGGGACTTCCTTGTCCCTATATGAGCACATGTGAGGAACATATTTGTTCTGAATTAAATTTTAGTTTTCAACATCATATTTCAGTATTAGAAAATGGCAATTTACTTTTTTTTGATAATGGTAATATAAGTGAATTATTACATGAAAATGATTTTCCATTTTCAAGAGTTATAGAAGTTGACGTTTTAGAAGATAATTCTTGTGATATTGTTTGGGAATATACTCTTCCAGAGGATTTATTTGGTCCATTTCATGGTAGTGCTCAAAAACTAAACAATGGAAACTACTTAATAAATACAGCTGGTATGTTTAATACAGGAAACCATGGTGGAACTATAATTGAGGTTTCAAATTCACAAGAGATTGTTTCTATAACTACAACTGAAACTGAATGGGGAGGAAATGTTTATTCTTACAGAGCTTATAGAATACCATCAATTCATCCAAATGCCTTTTCATTAATTATTGATGATTTATCTATTATTGATGATGAAGAAATTATAGATTCTCAAAATAATTCAATTTCATTAACCATATACAATCAAAGTGGTTATGATCAGCCGTATAAAATTTCCTTACAAGATATTGAAAATTTAATTTTTACAGATATTGATACAACAATTAATATTGATGCTTATGAAAATCGTACTCTAACTATATTTTCAAATAATAATGAATTTTCATCAACTTCAATTAATTTGACTGCATATCCTCTTTATCATTCTTATGATACATTTAATGAAATTATTAATGTAAATGTAATAAATCAAATACTTGGTGATTTAAACAATGATCAAGCTATAAATATTTTAGATGTAATTTTAATGGTTAATATTATTTTAGGTGATTCAGAAATTGAATTAAATGCTGATATGAATTTTGATGGCATAGTAAATATTCAAGATATAATTTTATTAATCGAATCAATTTTAAGTTTTTAATTATATTATAATATATGAATGAATTAGAATTAGTTAAACATGCTATAAAAGCTCAGAAAAACTCGCAGTCTAAATATAGTAATTTTCCTGTAGGTTGTTCGATATTATGTGAAGATGGAACAATAATTTATGGATGTAATATTGAGTCAGCAGTTTATCCAAGCACGCTATGTGCGGAGAGAGTAGCAATTTATTCAGCCTTATCCCAAGGGTATAGCAAATTTATAGCCATTGCAGTTGTTTCAAATAATTCAGCAAAACCATGCGGTTCTTGTAGGCAGATTATTTATGAATATCTTGGAGATATACCTATTTATATATCAAATACTAAAGGTAAAGAGTTTACAACTCATTACATTAAGGATTTATTGCCCTATCCATTTGGCTAGCTAAATAATTTTTGAACAATAAGCATACTGATAACAGCTCCCGCTAAAACTAAAGCACACATAAGCAGTAAAATAATCATTCTGATTATGCTAACTTTCATCTTTTAGACCAAAAATGTGTAGTATAAAATTAATCCACTAATAGTTAACATTGCTGCCGATGCGATATATTCTCTGAAAGTGTTTTGCATTCTCATATGCGTAAAAAAAGCACCTAACATTAATATAGAAATACCAAGTGATCCAATCATTACTACTTCATTTATACTAGAGTGAAGCATAATGCAAAAAGATATTTTCATAATTCCAATTAAATCTCTAAACCATCTTGGATATCCATATCTTTTAAATTCTGCTTTAACATTTTTATATCTAACAAACCATACAAAAAATATTGCTACGGTAGCAATTATTTTAAAAACTTCTACTATGTATTCCATTGATATCATATTTATCTCCCATCGTTTTAATATAGAAAAGCCCCATAAATTATGAGGCTTTTCTATAAAATGATATTACTATTTTAATAGTGTGATTTTTTGAGTAGCTGTAAATGACTCTGTATTTACATTAACAAAATAAACTCCACTAGGTAGGTTATTAGCCTTCCAATCAATAGAGTAATTTCCAGCACTTTTAAATCCACTAAATAAGTTTTCTATAACTTTACCATTTATATCATAAATGTTAACAGCAATATCAGAATATTGATTAACTTCAAAACTTATTGTTGTGTTTGGATTGAATGGATTTGGGTAACTTGGGTTTAATTTAAAATCATTAATAAATTCAACAGTAGATAAACTACCTGACTCTAATCCAAGCACGGTACCATCTTCTAATGCAGCAAATACACCAAAAGCTGGATCATCACCTGATAAGAAACCAGATGCAAACACAATTGCTGATCCTCCACCTAAACCACTTAGTGGTGCAATAAAATCTGCAATTGAATCACCACCAGCTGGTGCAATACCAATTGTATAATCGCTTGCAGGTACTTCAACATAACCTGAAAATTCACCATAAGCTAAATTTGGTACTAATACACCTCCATCAGCTAGAATGTCAACAGCTGGCGCATCTGTAGAACCATGATATACATTTAAACCTACATTACCATCGGATGCTCCAAATGTTGTACCAGCAGCAGCAAGTGTAAATGGTGTATCTTCATTTCCTAGCAGACCTGTTGCAACAACTACATACTCTCCACCATCTTCTAATGTAAATGGAAATTCAGCAATGACATCAGAACCAGCTGGTGCAATACCAACAGTAAATTCTAATGGTAGGCTTAGAACGCCTGTTGCAGTTCTGTATTCAAAACCAGGTACTGCAAGTGCACCATCTACATATACATCTACAGTTGGAGATGCACTATTGTGAACAATTTGTACAGATGCTTGAGTAAACAAAATGCTCATCATCATTAATATTAATATTTTATTAAACTTCATTATTTTCCTTTCATTTAAAATAAATTTTTTCAAACCGCCATTTTATGAATATTTAAATATTTTAAAACAGCAAGTTCTTTATGTTTTGCTTCAATCATGATATCTACATTTAGTCCATAAGTATTTATAAAATCATAAACATAATCAGAATGAGCCTGAGGTTTGATTGAAGAATCATTGTATTCTAATGATCTTGATTCTGAATAGTGTACAACTGGTTTTACAATTCCCCATGTTTTACAGGCAAGATTAAGTGCTTCTTCCTCACTTAATCCTCCATCACAAAACTTATGGTGATGATAATCAAATACAATTGGTATACCAATAACCTTATAAACATTATGATATAAATCATCTACACTATATAGAGAATCTCTATCATCATTTTCTACTGTAAGTCTATCTTGAACAGACCTTGGAAGACGTTTAAAATTTTCACAAAATCTTTTCATTGCCATTTCTTTATCTCCGTATGCCCCTCCAATATGTATGTTTATTTTATTAAATGCTGTTCTTGAAAGATTCATTAGGTCAAATGTTTCACCATGTACAGTTAAATCATGAATACAATTTTTTACCACATTTTCTTTTGGAGATGTTAGAACATTAAATGGCCCAGGATGAGAGGTTACTCTTAAATTATTGTTTGTTATGTATTTACCAATCATATTTAGTGTCGAAGCAATTTCATCATAATCAGGTAAATCTTTTAATTTATATTCGCTGCACCATGGAAATAGATCAGAGGACATTCTAAAAAAATTGAAATTATTTTGTTTATTCCATTTTACAATTTCAAATAAATCATTACAGTTTTTTAGGCTAAGCTTAGAAGCATATACAATCCCTTTTTCAAAATATGTTTTTTTAATCATATTTCTATGTGATATAATTCTGTTGTTATTTTTGTTACCATATTCTTTTGGGTACGCAAGTTGCATATTAATGCAAGCATAACCATAATTATTATTTAACATTTGATAAACCTCCGTCTACATGAATAGTTTGTCCTGTTATCCAATCAGATCTTTTATCAATAAGTGAGCTAACTATTGGTATAAAATTTTCTGGCTTTCCTATTCTATTTAATCCATGCATATTTTTAGAATATTCTAAGGATGTTTCGTTTGATATAATTTTTTTTGTTAGAGGTGTTTCAACTAGTCCAGGGGCAATAGCATTAACTCTTATATTATATTTAGCATAAGACGAAGCCGAAGATGTGACAAGCGAAGATAATGCTCCTTTAGCAGCTCCAATTGCATCATGATTTTTAAGTCCAACACTACCAGCAGCGCTTGAAAAGAAAATTAAACTACCACCATTTTTTCTTAAATATTTGAAACTGTGTTTAACAATTGAAAAGCTACTATAAACATTTGTTGTAAATACATTGTGTAAATCATCTTCAGAAGTTAAATGTGCTGGCTTAAGTAGTAACGATCCTGCACAATTAATAACACAGTCTATCGAACCAAGACAAGAATTTGCATTTTCAAAAAATATTTTAAAAGATTCAAAATCATTTACATCAATTATCTCCCCATTAAACAAATTACTTGATGAAGCTTGAGATTTTAAATCTAAGAACTTATAATTATCTCTAAATCCTAAATATAAATTGTGAGAATTTGACAATTCTTTGCTCAAGCATGAGCCAATACCTCCTGTAGAACCAAAAATAATAATATTCAAAATAACTCCTTAATAATAATGTTATAAGCTGTTACAGATTTTATTGACCACAAGGATGTTCTAATCCAATTAGTTCTGATTAATTTTTTTGTTAAAAACTCATCGTATTTAATTTTTAATTTTTCATGAATTGGAACTTGAATGAGACCTGTAGATATAAAAATTAAACCTAGTGTGACTAGACAAATCTTTGCCAAAGCACCTTCAAGGGTAAAAAATAAAATGATGCTTAAAATTAATTCAACTAACATTACTGGCAATACTATAGAAGTAATTCTTTTAACATATTCTGAATGAAACGATGTAAAATTATGTTTACTAACATTTAAAAACATAGGATAGCTAACAATCTGAGTTACAACTATTACACCCAACATTGTAATTGATGCTATAAAATTTAAAAGTATTAACGTTTTCATAACTATTCCTTAAAATAAAAAAAAATCTAGACACTCATGTATGCTTCGTATTCTGGGAGAAGTAATTTTATATTTAAAGCGTTAGAATGTCTAGATTTTAAAAGGAGGAAACATTAAAGTTCCCGAAACAATTCTTTAACTTCACCCGCAAAGTCTTGCACGTTTTGCACGTTAATTTAAAAATAAAAAATAATATGATGCAAGAAAAAACGTGCATAACGTGAAAATATTTTGTAACTTTAGTTGCGGATAAGTAGTTTTATGTTTAAAGATAGAGGTAAATATGTTAAAAAAAGACTTAAATACAAAACAGGTGGGTAATTTATTTGGTGTGGACGAGTCTACAGTAAGAAGATGGGCTCTTTCAGGAAAAATAAAATGTATTTCTTCAGCAGGCGGTCATAGAAAATTTTCGTATACAGATATTGTTGATTTTGCTAACAAAAAAGGTATAGAGCTCAATACTGGTAATGCACAAAAGAATCTAAGTCCTTCAAAAGTAGTGCCTGAGATTGTGGAGCATGCATTAAAACAAGATTATAAATATGTCGAATCATCTTTAATAGAGTTATATCTTAGTGGAATTCAGCTTACATCACTTATGGATGATTTTGTTGAACCTGTTTTAGTAAGCATTCAAAATCACTTAGATCTTAAAAAAATATCTGTAGCAGAAGAGCACATTGCTAGAAAAATTGTATCAAAAGGTTTAAGTCAGTTTAAATTATCTGTAATTAATACTAAAAAAGATAATGGAATAAATGTCTTAACTTTAAATCTTGAGAATGATATCCCTGATTTACCAATTGATATGATTCAAATTCTTTTAGAAGACCATGGTTACAATGTTCACAATTGCGGCTCACACACTTCTATCAAAGATATTAAATCATTATTAAACAAGAAAAATTATGATGCTATTTTTATATATTTGTGTGATAGGCAATGTTGTACGTCCACTTTGATTGATAATATTGAGAAAACAAATAGTGATCTTAAGCAAATAGTAGAACTTTCAAAAAAATATAATATCAAATTATTTTTAGGTGGACCTTCATTTGAAAATATTGATCAAAGTTTACTTCAAAGTTTTCATTCATTCACAAAATATTCTGACGCATTACAAATTAATAAAATGAAGTAGCTTCAATGAAGAAACTTCTCCATTCTAATTGGACTTCACTTACAAAAGAAAAAGGATGGATACATTATCAAGTTAGAAATGTTTTAAAAAAGAAAAAGCAAGTTGAGCTGTATGCTGTCTGTGAAAAAAACACGTCTCTTATCATTGATATCAAAGATCTTAAAGAAAAATCTAAGTGGCTGCCAGGTTGGAAAGATTTATAAATTTTACAATTTGTAATAACTCTATTATAATATCACCATTTTTTTTACTTTCAAATCATATTAAACAGGACTATATATGAATTTTATAAAAACACTTATACTAATAATATTTTTTAATTTATCATTTTCTGAAATTGAATGTGAAAATGGTCTAGCTAATGGATATCCATGTAATAATATAGATTTGATGTCTTGGATACCTTTATCACAATTAGGTAATCCAGGAAATGGAAATGATATATGGGGTTGGGTTGATCCTCAAACTGGTGATCCATATGCTATTCTTGGGCTTGATACTGGTACAGCTTTCATTAGAATATCTGATCCAGAAAATCCAATTATATTAGGTTATTTACCAACCCACACCTCTGCCTCTTTATGGAGAGATATCAAAACTTATGATAATCATGCTTTTATTGTTAGTGAGGCTGGTGGGCATGGTATGCAAGTATTTGATCTAAATCAATTAAGAGATTTAAATGGTCCTAATCCAATAACATTTTCAGAGACTGCACATTATGGTCTCTTTGGTAACAGTCATAATATTGTTATAAATGAAGAAACAGGATTTGCTTATGCAGTTGGTTGTGATGATTGTTCAGGTGGACTTCATATGATAAATATTCAAAATCCTTCAAACCCAACCTATGCAGGTTGTTATAGTGAAGATGGTTATACTCATGATAGTCAATGTGTTATTTATGATGGTACAGATACTGAATATGTAGGTAGAGAAATTTGTTTTAGTTCAAATGAAGATACTGTTACAATAACAGATGTTACTAATAAGAATAATCCTACAACTATAAGTATTAATGGTTATCAAGGAGCACAATATACTCACCAAGGTTGGTTAACTGAAGATCACAAATATTTTCTATGTAATGATGAATTAGATGAATATTATGATGGTATCAATACAAGTACCTATATATGGGATGTTACCTCCCTTGATAATCCAGTTTTAATTAATGTTCATGATCATGGAACTCCAAACATCGATCATAACCTTTATATTGAAGATAATTATGTTTATCAATCTCATTATACAGCTGGTCTGCGTATTCATGATATTTCAAACATAAGTGATGGTCAGATGGAAGAAGTTGCTTTTTTTGATATTCACCCTGAAAATAATAGTGTTTCTTTTGATGGAATATGGAGTAACTATCCTTTTTTTGATAATAATATTATTATAGTAAGCGGAATTGGAGATAATGGAAATACTGAAAGTGGTGGTTTATTTGTGTTAGAATTTAATGAACCAGCTTTTCCTGAACTTTCATTGACTTATGATGATGCTATAATGGAGACAAATTTAGGACAAGGTGATTTTCAAAATTATCAATTGCAGTTATCAAATACTGGGGAAGAAGGATCCAGCTTATCTTACCAAGTTACTGGATCATCTTTTACATCAGATTTAGGATCTGATAATTATGGAAATTCATGGAATAATTCAGATAATGAGATTGAATATAATTGGATTGATATAGAGGATTTATCAACCCCAGTTAATTTTATAAATAATGATTCTGCTAATGGAACTATACCTATTGGTTTTGATTTTCCAATTTACGGAAATACATTTTCAGAATGTAGTGTTAATGCAAATGGTTGGATAGGTTTTGGAGGTGACAGTAACGAGTGGGATAATACATCTCTTCCTAACACTGAAGTTCCTGGACCAGCTTTGTTTCCATTTTGGGATGATTTAAATCCTGTAAATGATAATTGTAATCAATATTGTTCAGGAGACGTTTATTATTATTCATCACCTGATATGTTTGTTATTACATTTGATCAAGTAGCTCATTGGTGGACTGGCTTTGAAAATAGTTTTTATACTTTTCAAGTTGTAATGTATCCAAATGGAGAGTTTTATTTTAATTATTTAGATTTAATTGGAGATTTCAGTTCTGCAACGATTGGTATGCAGAATCAAAATGCTTCAGATGCACTTCTAATTAGTTTTAATAGTTCTGATGCTGTATTGGATGATAATTATACTATTTTAGTCAAACAAGTTCCAACTTGGATTAATATTACTAATTCATCTGGTGAATTATCACAAGGCCAATCAACTTCTGTTGATATTTCTATTAGTGCAGAAAATTTAAGTATGGGAATGTATAGCGGATATCTAATTGTTGATACAAATGATGGTGATATAACAATTCCATTAACGCTTAATGTAAATGATGGATTTCAATTGCCAGGTGATGTTAACAGCGATGGACAACTTAATGTTCAAGATATTGTGATTATTGTACAAAGTTACATATTACTTGATCTTTATAATTCTATAGCAGATTTAAACGAAGATGGTTCATTAAATGTTTTAGATGTTATTATTTTAGTTAATATAATATTAGGTAATTAAATTATATAAATTTTTGGGAGAAAATATGTTAAGATATATTTTATTAATTAGTATAACTTTTATTTCAGCTTATGAGGTTGGAGATAAATTGTCATACTATGATCAACTAAAAGAATATGATGTTTGTTATGGTGCACAAGACCATAATATAGAAGATAGATTACTTAGCTTTTCAGATTTTAATGGATCTAGCTCTGATTTTCATGTATTTTTTATAGATTTGGCAGCTTCATGGTGAGGTCCTTGTTGGAACAGCATTGGTACAATGTCTGATATTGAAGAGCTTTACTATAATAATAATAATGTCTTAGTATTTACAAATTTAGATGATATAGGTGAGCCATACACATGTAATGATTGGGGTGATAGAGGTGTTCAATTTGGTGGAAAACCTCTTATTACAGATGATGGCGTAGGGTCAGACTTATGGGGGAAATTTAATACAGGAAGCGCTTTTCCTAGTACAGTATATATTGATCATACAATGACAGTATTTTATAAAGCAAATACTCCAAGTCTAGGAACATCTCAAAATATCATTAATCAAATGCTTGATAAATTATATAATTCACTTCTTTTATCTGCAAGTTTTGATATTAATTTTGATAATGATTTAGACTCTGATGGCCTCATTAACCCAGGTGAGAGTTTTAAGGTCACAATTGATGTGATGAATAAATCATTCAATGAACAAAATACAGCACTTAATGTAAGTTTAGATTTAACATCTGACTGTGATGGAATTGAAATTATAAGTTCAAATCTAGGCGATATTGGAAATATATCATCAGGAAGTAATTATGACTTAGAAGTGGAAATTCAAGTTGATGAATTGGTCGTAATTGATGACTATTTTTTAAATTTAATGGTTACAACTGATAATATAGGTGATGATGGAAACATAGTTGTAGAAGAGTTTTCAACAAACTTTTCAATCACATTAAACCAGCAAGGATTCCCTGCAGATGTAACTGGAGAACTTATTTCATCTTCAGCAATAGCCGACATTGATAATGATGGCCAAAATGAAATTATTTCATCTGATAAAGGTGGATTCATTCATATTTTTGAAATGGATGGTTCTGAGTGGTTGAATCAAATTTATCCATATGAAACAGGTGATCAAAATTGGGGTTCACCTGCTGTTGGGAATTTAATAACTTCTGATAATAAGGATATAGTTCTTACTTCTAAAAATGGACAGATTTATCATATTTCTTCATCAAATGATGTTAACATAAGTTCAATTTTCAATAGTGGTGGCTTTATAACTGCTACTCCAGCTCTTGGAGATATTGATGGTGATGGACTGGATGAAATTATTTTTGGTCAATATGGAGGCTCACAAAGGTTATACGCTATTAATCATGATGGTTCAAGCGTTGATGGATTTCCATTTAATTTAGATGAAAAGGTTCAAAGAGGTGTTGCACTTGCTGATTTTAATGGAAATGATAAAGTAGATATCGTAGTTGGTACTGATGATGAGTTTATTCACCTAATATATGATGATGGTACTCTAGGCTGGTCTTATGAAACAGGTGGTGATATTAGAGTTGCTCCATCAGTCTTAGAATTAGAGTCAGGTGAAAAAATAATTTTAGCTGGTTCAAAGGATGATAATTTTTATGGATTAAATAGTGATGGTTCTTTAAGATTTATGATAGAAACTGATGATGATATATCATCAGAAGCAAGTATCATAGACTTAGAAGGTTTTGGTCCTGTTATTTTCTTTGCATCAGGCAGTCAAATTTATGCTATAGATTCAAATGGTAATAATTATGGTAATTGGCCAATTCAATTAAATGCTGAAGTAATTAGTTCAATTGTATTTGCTTATGTTGGAAATAGTACAATGCCATATTTAATGTTTGGTGATGATTCTGGTAAAGCTCATTTTTATAGTATGGATGGAATCAGTTATCAGAATTTTCCTATTAGCTATGATTTTCCATTTAAAGGTTCACCAACACTTATTGATACGGATTTAGATGGTGATTTAGAATTAATTATTGGTTCAACGCAGAATCTAGTTAGTATAGATTTAAAAGAATCAAGTTCAATTTATAATCTGTGGAATACTCACCGATCAAATATGAATCGTAATGGATACTTCAAGAGTCAATCAGTACTAGGTATTATTGATGATAGCATTACAGATGATTTTTCAATTAATAGTGTTTATCCAAACCCATTCAACCCATCAGTTACAATTGAATATTCTATTGATATATCAGATTTTGTAGAAATAAGTATTATTGATTTACAAGGCAAGATAATTGAAAAATTAGAGTCTTCTTATAAATCAAAAGGAGATCACTCAATTATCTGGAGTCCAAATAATATTTCAAGTGGTGTTTATTTTCTAAATATCAAATCAAATAATAGATTAGAACATCATAAATTAATGTTTATAAAATAATTTTTTGATTAAACTGATTATTTAATAAGATTATTAGATTAGAAAAAGGTCTGCTATAATTTCATCTGCAAATAGTAGGCCTTTTTTATTTAAGGATAAATTTTTTCCATCATTACTTAAATAAGGCCATTTTTTAGTATAAGGAACAAGGTATGTTTCTAAACTTTTATCTAACAGGTTGTCCAGCTTTTGAAGTTTTGTACCCTCTATTAATCTTAAACCATTCATAACTGATTCATTGAAACGATTCTTTTTAGTCAAAGTTTCCTCAAACTCAATCGGCAATATGTCATCATCAAGTTTACTTATGTAATGATCAATTGATTTTTTATTCCACCATCTTTTTTGCCCATCAAATCCATGTGCTCCAGGACCAAATGCCAGATATGGCTCTAATCTCCAGTAGTGTAAATTATGTTTACAAACTTTATTTTTTTTTGAAAAATTAGATATTTCATAATGGATATAATTTTTTTCTTCTAAGTAGTTAATGGTATTTAAAAACATTTTCTTATCTGTTTCTTCAGATGGCATGATTACAGTTTTATTTTTAACCATGCTATGCAAAGCTGTATTTTTCTCAACAGTAAGTGAATAAGCTGATATATGTTCAGGTTCAAGACTCACCCCTAAAAACAAATCATTTTTCCATTCTTTTAATTTTTGTTTTGGTATATCATAGATGAGATCAATATTGATATTATCAAATCCAGCTTTTCTAGCATAGTTAAATGTAGAGATGGATTGTTCTGAGCTATGTAATCTTCCTAAGAATTTTAAGTTTTTATCATTAAAGCTTTGAAAACCAATTGAAAGCCTATTGATACCTATTTTTCTGAAATTCGATAACTTTTCAAAAGAAATTTCACCTGGATTACATTCTAAGCTAATTTCAGAGTTTTCATCAATAGTATAATTTTCATATAAAGCATTTAATATTTTATTTAGTTGATTTTCAGTTAGCACAGACGGAGTTCCACCTCCAAAAAAAATAGTATCATAAGTAGTATTTTTTAGCCGATTCTTATTTAGCCTAATTTCTTTTATCATACAATCAACAAATTTTTCAATACTATCATCACGTTTGGTGACGGAATAAAAATCGCAATAAATACATTTAGTTTTACAAAATGGAATGTGAAGATATATTCCAGCTTTATTCATTTTTTAACTTCATTTTTTTCAAACAATACATTATACCTTCTAATATCATCCAAATAATTAAAATAATCAGTATACCATTGATACTCTTTAATAGTAATGTGGTTGATTGATTGAATTTTATATATAAAGCACTGATGGTAATTAACATTATGATTATCATAGGTATAATAAGTGGAATAATATTTTTTCCTTTCTTCCAAAAGTAAATAGAAAGTACCATTAAAGTTAAAGCTGCCAGCATTTGATTGCTAGCTCCAAATGTTTGCCACAATTCATTTCTAAGCTCATTATTTGTAGCAATAAAATATGCTGGAATGATAGATATAAGTGTAGCAAGATATTTATTTTCAAAAATCTTTAATTTAGTTGCTGATCCAAATTCTGTTATAATATATCTTTGTATTCTTGTTGCTGAATCAAGTGTTGTAGCTGCAAATGATACAACTAATACAACTATTAATGTAGTAGCAAGACCTTGAGGTAGTCCTATTTGCTGTAATAGACCACTGCTGCCATTAATGAAAACATTAAGAGCTCCAGCTTTTGCATTATTAAAATCACAGGCCCAAGGCAAGCAGATTTCATTTTGCATATTTACAAATGATATACCTGCAATGGCTGCTATTGTTGCGGCAAGAGCAAGTGATCCTTCACCAAGGGTAGCACCATATCCAATCATTCTAGCATCTTTCATTTTATTTACCTGCTTAGAGGTTGTACCAGAAGAAACTAATCCATGAAAACCACTAATAGCACCGCAAGCAATGGTAACAAATAAGAACGGTATAATAGGAGGACCCTTATCAAGATTTGTAATTGCTGGTGCAATAATTTTTGGTTGAATAAGAAATATTGATAGAAAAATTAAACTTAAACCCACTATTAACTGATGACTATTGATATAATCTCTAGGCTGTAAAAGAATCCATACAGGAATGAGACTGGCAATACCTGAATATATAAATAATAATACAACCCATGTATGTTTTACATTACTACTTTGCACTCCAATACTTTCAAGATTAATTGGATTGTTTGAGCCTATCCATACAAAGATATATAATACAAGCAGTGCAATTATTGAAGGAAGGAATGCATTTATCTTTTTCTTATAAATATAATATCCAATTATCATTGCAATGATAATTTCAATATTAACAGGTAAAACTGCAGTTGAATATTTAGTAAAAAGACCAGCTATGGCATTTGCAAATACTGCTAAAACAAGCCAAGTTAAACACATTATGAAAATTAGAAACATAACTCTAATTCTATTGTTTATAGTAAGAGAAGATATATCTGCTACTGATTTACCTTTTTCTTTCAAACTTAAAACAAGTGAGCCAAAATCATGTGCAGCACCCATAAAAATAGTACCTAAAACAACCCATAAAATTGCAGGTAACCAGCCCCAGTACACCGCAATACATGGTCCTATTATTGGTGCGGCTCCAGCGATTGATGTGAAATGATGACCAAAAAGAATATGTTTATCTGTAGGGACATAATCAATACCATCTTGAAACTCATGAGCAGGTGTTTTTTGATTTTTGATACCGTAAACTTTTGTAGATAAAAATTGACTGTAATATCTATATCCAAAGTAAAACATTGAAAGACAAATTAGAGTTAATATTGCTGAATTCATTAATTAATACCATAAATAATTGTTAAAAGTAGATTAATTTAAAAATTTTTATTAAATAAATTAAATT
>CAZYFB010000004.1:0-35176 GCA_964646655.1 uncultured bacterium | reverse complement strand
GGCTTAAAAAGAAGAAAATGCCTATGATTATTTCAGCAAGCTATGATGGCTTGCTTTGCTCTGCATTACTAAAACATCATCTTGATTGGGATTTAGTAGGATATTATAATCATGAATCACTTTGGATTTCAGGTGAGGCAATAAACAAAAAAAAGGATATTATATGGGTAGATTTAAATATTCTCCCAAAAGAAGGTAAAGCAATTGGAGGCCATATTGTTTCGGTTGATGGATATATACCTAAGGGATTTGAAACCTCATGCAACCCAAATATATTAGCTGATTTAACAGCAAACTCTTTTAAATCTAAATTTCCATTTTCAACTCTTATTTTTCTATTATGGCTTTATGATATAAAAATAAATAATGATAAAATTGCAAAATTATTAATCTTAAATACTGATGCAACCTGGTTGAAATATCAAAATTATACTGAAAATTGTAATGAATGGATTGAAAAACTTTCAAACTATAACTTTGAAAAATTGTTTAAAAATGTAAATAGTAAAACATTTGATGATGAGATAGATAAAATATTGTACCCAACATTATTATCAATTAATTCAATGAAAGAATTTGGAAAGTTAAAAAGCAAATTTTTAAATATCGTAAACAAAGAATTAATTATTAATCCTGATTGGGATGAAGATTCAATTATGAGAATATTTGAATTGATTTCAAATCATTTAAATTGGCATGTTCCAAATCTACCCAAAATTACTAGAAGAATAGATGGATTAAAAAATAAATGCTCTCTTACAAGAGTTAAAGAAAAAGGGATAAATAATTTTATTAAAGAAAAAAATATTTTTTCATATGCAATTACTAATCCAAAACAGTTTAGCTATACCTCATTTGGAAATAATAAAAAAAGAGTTTTAGATGCAAAGCCTTGATCAGCTAATTAATAAAAATGGTGAACCGAATATATTAATTGACTCATTCAATGAAAAATATAAAAGATATGCTATTTGGGATTATTCTGAATGTATCTATTTAGATCGAACAGGATTTTATCTAAATGGAAATATTATAAAGGGTAATTTTGAAAATTTATTTCGAGAAATATTAGCCAAATGGAAAGAAGACCAAAAAAATCAACAAATTGCTGCTGTAGGTTTTATGTCTTATGAATTTAAGGATTATATTTATACTCACATTGATTTTGACAAAAAAAAACATAATAATTTCCCATTATTATGGTTTTGTAAACCTAAAAAAATTATAGAATATTGTATTGATAATAGTAAAATTAGTGATTCAAAATCAATGTTAGGTGTTGTGAATGATATTCTTCCTTTAAATGAGTATAAATCAAAAATTGATAAGATAAAATCATATCTAAAAAATGGTGATGTATATCAAATAAATTTTACTGATAAAAAAATTCTTAATTCAACTCAAAATAGTTCATTTAAATTATATTCCATATTAAGAACATTAGCTCAACCTCAAGAAGGTATTTTTATTAAAAATAAAGACTTTGATATACTATCATTATCACCAGAGTCATTTGTTAAAGTAAAAAATAGAAAAATTCAAACATCTCCCATTAAAGGTACTAGACCATTTTCAAAAAATCTTTCTGAAAATAAAAAATTAAAATTTCAGTTGCAAAATAGTGAAAAAGATAAAGCTGAACATTTAATGATTGTAGATTTACTAAGAAATGACTTAGGTAAAATTTGTAAAATGAATAGCGTTAAAGTTGAAGATTTATACAAGATTAAATCATTTAAAACAATTAATCATATGGTAAGTAAAGTTGTTGGAGAGCTTAATTCAAACGTGGATGAACTTGATATTATCAATGCTTTATTTCCAGGTGGTTCAATCACTGGCGCTCCTA
This sequence comes from uncultured bacterium, assembly GCA_964646655.1. Classification (GTDB taxonomy): domain Bacteria; phylum Fidelibacterota; class Marinisomatia; order SCGC-AAA003-L08; family D37C17; genus TMED6. The sequence goes on along the minus strand of CAZYFB010000004.1, from coordinate 33,327 downwards.
AAGAAAGTGCAATGAAAATTATAGATGAACTTGAAAATAAGCCCAGAAATATATATACGGGAAGCCTTGGTTACATTAAACCAAATGGAGATATGTCATTTAATATTTCAATAAGAACTTTGTTAAGATACAATAATAAATATGAATATGGCATTGGTGGTGGTATTGTATGGGATTCCAATGAAACTGAAGAATGGAATGAGGCACAACAAAAAAGTAAAATTTTGGAACCACTATTTTGATCTCATATTTCAAAAATCAATTTATAGATTCTGATGAAATTCAGCTTAATCAAAATTTATTAAGTGGAATTGGTGTATTTGAAACAATAAAATTTAATCAAAATAAATTGTTTTTTTTTGATGAACATATAAATCGTCTATTTTCTAATGATTTTTTTGATTTTACAAAACTCAAAAAAGAAAAAATTTATGATAACGTAATAAAATTAATAAAACAAAATAGCATTCAAGAAGGTTTAGTTAAAATTATTATAACTCCAAAATCAAATAACTGGAATAATTTAGAATACTATATATTTTTGAGAGAATTACCTAAAATAAATCAAGAAGTTGTTAAAGTTATATTTTATCAAGAAAATTTATATCCAATTTTGAGATTTAATCCAATGTATAAATCTTTATCTTATATGGGTAATTTTATGGCTAGGAGAGATGCTAGATTAGAAGGTGCTTTTGAGCCGATTTTTTATAATCAAGATAATATAATTACAGAAGGATCAATACGTAATATTTTTTTCATTAAAGAAAATATTATTTACACACCATGTACTAAGCTAGGAATTTTAAATGGTATTACACGTCAAAAAGTAATTGAATTAGGACAATCAAAAAATTATAAAGTAGATACATCTCCCATCCATTTTAAAAATATAAATAGTATGGATGAAGCATTTATAACATCATCTGCTATTGGAATTTTGCCCTGTAAATGGAATGGGTGGAACTCTGATTTTACAGTAACGAAAAAATTAAAAAATCTTTATAATAGCATATCTGAAAATCAGTAAATTCTTATAAATAATTAATCCTGATGAATAACAAAATAAAACATAAGATTGAATCCTTAATAAAGAAAATAAATTATCATAATACTCAATATTACATTCATGATAATCCTATTATTTCTGACAATGAATATGATGTGTTATTAAAAAAACTTCAAAGCTTAGAAAATCAATATCCTGAATTGATTTTTGAAAATTCACCAACTCAACGAGTTGGGGCTAAACCTTTAGATAAATTCAGTCAAGTTAATCATAGAATTCCATTATTATCCCTATCAAATGCAATGAATAATCAAGAATTAGAATTATTTAATACTCAAATGAAAAAAGGATTAAATAAAAAAATTGAGTATGTTGGTGAGCCAAAATTAGACGGCTTGGCAGTAGAATTAATTTATGAAAATGGAAAATTTACAAAAGGTTCAACAAGAGGAGATGGTCAGGTTGGTGAAGATATTACTGAAAACTTGAAAACAATAAAAGCAATTCCATTATATCTTAATAATGAACACTCTATACCATCTATACTGGAAGTTAGAGGAGAAGTTTTTATTAATCATATTGATTTTAAAAATTTAAATCAAAAAAGAATGGAAAATGGTGAATCACTATTTGCAAATCCTCGTAATTGTGCGGCTGGTAGTCTTAGACAATTAGATTCATCTGTAACTGCTACTAGACCACTACGGATATATTGCTACGCACCTGGGCATATTGAGGGATTAATATTTAATTCTCAAATAGAATTTTTAAACACTTTGCCTAAATGGGGTTTGCCAGTTAATCAAGAAACTCAAGTTGGATTAGGAAAAGATTTTTTATTTAAATATTTTGAATATATTGAATCGAAAAGAAATGATTTGCCATATGATATTGATGGAGTAGTTTTTAAAATTAATTCATATGAAGATCAAAAAATATTAGGTACTAGAAGTCGTTCGCCTAGATGGGCAATAGCTGCTAAATTAAAAGCTATACAAGCTACCACAATAATAAAAAATATAATAACAAGTGTTGGACGTACTGGAGCTATCACGCCTGTTGCTCAATTAAAACCAGTAAATGTTGGTGGTGTAATTGTATCTAATGCTACATTGCATAATCAAGATGAAATCAATAAAAAAAATATAAGAATTGGTGATACTGTTGTTGTACAAAGAGCTGGTGATGTTATACCAGAAATTGTAAAAGTTATTATAGAAAAACGCTTAAAAAATAGTGAAGCATACATTATTTCTGAAATTTGTCCAAGCTGTGGGTCAATATGTGACAAAAAAGAAGATGAAGCTGTTTTAAGGTGTTTAAATCCTCATTGCCCAGCACAGGTAGAAGGTAAAATAAAACATTTTGTATCTAAAAATTGTTTAGATATAGATGGTTTAGGTGAAAAAATAGTTCAACTTTTAATTAAAAATAAGTTGATTGCAAATATTTCAGATATTTTTGAATTATCACATGAACAAATTTCATCTCTAGAAAGAATGGGGAATAAATCGGCTGAAAATATTATTAATTCAATAAACAAATCTAAAAATACAACAATGGCTAAATTTATTCATGGTCTTGGTATAAGAAATGTTGGAAATCATCTATCAAAAATATTAGAAAAACATTATAATTATAATTTTGATAGTTTAATTAATGCGCATTTTGATGAATTGATTTCAATTGATGAAGTTGGAGATATTGTTGCTGATTCAATTATCAATTTTTTTAAAGATGAAAATAATTTGAATATTATAAATCGTTGTTTTGAACTTGGGGTAACTTTTTCAATTCCTCAACAAGAATCAGTTAAATTAAATAAACAAATTTTTGTAATCACAGGCACATTGTCTGAATTGAAACGAAATGAAGCCAAAGAATTAATTGAAAATAATGGGGGAATTGTTTCTTCATCAGTTAGTAAAAAAACAAACTATTTATTATGTGGAAAAAATGCTGGATCAAAAAAAAAGAAAGCAGAAGATTTAAAGATTAAAATCATTAATGAAATACAATTGAAAGATTTATTAAATGGATAATATTCAAGAAATAGATGCGCTTACATTAAAAAAGCAAATTGATAACCATGCAAATATAGAATTAATAGATGTTCGAGAAGAATTTGAAATTGAAATATGTAAGATAAAAGACTCTACACATATACCCATGAATCAAATTCCAAACCATCTTAAGGGTTTGGATATAAATAAAAATTTAATCATCATTTGCAAATCAGGTGTTAGATCATATCATGTATGTCAATTTCTACATGAACAGGGATTTAAAAATATATATAATTTAAAAGGTGGTATAATTAATTGGGCTTTAGAAGTAGATGATAGTTTAGAGTTATATTGATTACTGAAAATTATATAGGAATAGTTTTTGCATTATCTGCATCAATTTTATGGAGTATTACAGTTGTAACTATAAGACCCATTACCAATAATATATCTCCATTTTTAATAAACCCTATTAAAAACTCAATTGGATTTTTATTATTTTTTATCAGCTTTATTTTATTTGATATACCCTTATGGTATAGTCAATTAATACCATATGAATATTTCATTATATTGCTAAGTGGAACACTTGGAATGTTTTTGGGCGATACTATTTTTATATATGCGCTTAATAAAATAGGTGCCAATAGAGTTGCTATTGTAGATGCATTTTCACCAGTTGTAATTTTTACATATTCATTAATTCTACTTCCTAACCAATCTTTAGAATTCATTCAAATAATCGGTTTTATTTTAACAATTATTGGTTTACTTATATTAACCAATGAAAATGATTTCGAAGACATAGATCCAAATATAAAGATAAAAGGAATCTTGCTAGTATTAGGTGCTATGTTATGTACTGGTTTTGGTGTTGTATATTTAAAAACTGTTTTAAATAGAATTAATGAAACAGGTTATGATATCAAACTTAATTTATGGGTAACAGCATTTAGATTAATTCCTGGTGTCTTATTTTCATGGATTTTATTTTTATTGCAAAAGAATAAGTTAAAAAAAATTAAGCCATTAAAATTAAAACAGAATCATATTCCTTTAATTATAGCATCTGTAATTGGACCATTTTTTGCATTAGGATGTTGGATTTTAGGTTATGCATTTATTGATAAGCCATCAATTGCTAGTATTATAGGTCAATCTTCAGTGATTTTTATAATTTTGTTGTCATGGTTTTTTTTAAAAGAATCTTTAACAAAATTGCGAATACTTTCTGCAGTACTAGTATTTTTTGGAGTTATTTTAGTCAGTGTAAATTTATAAAACTAATTTCTCTTCTTTATATAAATGTGCAGGACCACATAACCATACATGATCCCAATTTTTATCAAATTTTAAAGATAATCGACCTCCTGGAGTAGTAATATTAACAGGTGATTCAATTTTATTTATTGAATGCGCATAAAATGCAGCAGCTACAGAACCCGAACCACAAGATAACACCATATTTTCTATTCCTTTTTCATAAGTGTAAATAGTAATATTATTTTTATCCATTACTTTTAAAAAGTTTACATTAACACCACCATGATTAACAAATAACTTGTTATATCTAATTTTACTACCAACTTTTTTAACTTGAGATAAAGTAATATTATTTACCTCAGTAACAAAATGTTTTGCTCCTGAATCAATAAATCTCCCTATGCAATCATTTGGTTTAATTTGTTTAGTTACAAATGATGGTTTTATCATGGATAGATCAATTGAATCACTATTATTAATTATCACTTTATGTACACCATCTCCAGTTATAAATTTACTTTCTTGTTTAATCTGATTTTTTCTAAACATATATAAAGCGGCGCATCGTGCTCCATTTGCACACATTGTTTCCCAAGTACCATCATTATTATAATAGTCCATTTTATAATCATATTTATTATGTTCAGATAATAATAATAGTCCATCAGTTTGATATGTTTCACAAATTTCTGAAATATTAGACTTTAATAGACTTTGATGTATTCTATCAAAGATAATAACAAAAGTATTTTTTGTTCCATGAGCTTTAGTTATATTAATTTTCATAAAGTTTTACAATTTGATTTTTTAAATTACATTTATAAATATATATATTATAATGAATATAGAAAAAATATTATCAAAAAGTGCTAGTAAATTTAGGGAGACTGTTCGCTCTGTTACACCACTCATTATATTATATACAATATTATCTTATATATTCACTCCTAGTATTTTAAGAGATATACAAATAGAACAAAACTTAGATAATTTAATGAGTGAAATGAAAAATCATGATATTTTTTCTAGTTTACTTTTAGTGCTAACCTTTAGTTTTTATACCATCTTCATTAATCAGTTTATCATTACAAATATCAAAAAACAAATTTTTAAAATTTCTGATTCAATAAGTGCTTTAACATATATGTTAGTAATGTTTATTTTGTTATTTTTATTGTTTTTATTCCTAGTTATTATCATACCAATACCTGATTTGGTTATTTTATTTATTTTAATTTTATATGTATATACGTTTTTTGGATTTTATATAAAGATTGATACACAACAATCAAATATAGAATGTCTGTTAAACTCTTATATTTTATGTTTAAAGAATTTAAAAAATATTTTTAAACTGATATTGTTTCATATTCTTGCAATTATAATTATTACATATAGCATTGTTATTTTAGGTCTATTCACATCACAAATTGCAGGATCCTATAGTATTATTTTAATTAATATTTTATTTTACATAGCTTCATATTTTTTATCCATTGTGTGGATATATGCTTACTTTGATTTTAAACAAAAATGAATACAAAAAATAAAATAGAAAAAAAACTAAAAGAGTATTTTAATGTACATACTTTGCAAATAATCGATGAATCACACAAACATATAAATCATAAAAAAGATACTCAAGGTGGTCATTTCAAATTATTAATCATTTCAGAAGATTTTGAAAATATTTCATTAATAAAACGTCATCAACTCATATATGATGCTCTTTCTGAAATGATTAAAATTGATATTCATGCCATATCAATAAAAGCTAAGACAATAAAAGAAAGCCATTTACAATAAATGAAAATATCAAAAATTGCTCAGCCTTATATCTTTAAAAGAATAAATAAAAAATTAAATAATCGAACTGTTTTAGCAGCGATGACAAATAAACAAAGTCATGATAATGGAATAATTTCAAATGATGAAATAAAATGGTTACATGAGAGAGCAAAGGGTGGTTTTGGAATAATTACAACTGCAGCTACAAATGTCTCTATTGAAGGAAAAGCTTGGGAGGGTGAGTTTGGTGTTTATGATGACATTCATATAAAACAATTGGTAAAATTAACTTCAGCTATTCATAGTACTAAAAGTGTTATCATTGCCCAATTATTTCATGGTGGAATTAGATCTCCTCAAAAAATTACAGGACATATTCCTTTATCATCAAGTGTATTAGAATGTACTGAGTCATATACAGGCAAATCAAAAAAAGCCACAGAAAAAGATATAAAAAAAATAATTAATGACTTCACAAATAGTGCTCTTAGATGTTATGAGGCTGGCTTTGATGGAATTGAGCTACATGGTGCTCATGGATATTTAATTTCACAATTTTTAGGAGAAAAAACAAACTTAAGAAATGACAATTGGGGTGGAAAATTAAAAAATAGAGCACGACTCCTTTTAGATATAATTGACTCAATTAAAAAAAATGTTCCAGAAGATTTTATTGTTGGTGTTAGAATATCACCAGAGATAGAAAGTATAGGTATTAAATTAAAAGATACAATAAAATTAGTTGGTATGTTAAGGGACCTGCCAATTGATTTTATACATTTATCTTGTTGGGATGTATTTTTAAAATCAAAATTTTTAACTGATGAAAAACGAACTTTAACTCAAATTATTACAGAAAGATATACAAATTTACCAACAATTATAAGTACTGGTAATGTATGGTCAAGTAAAGATGCAGAAAATTTATTAAAGCAAGGTGCTGACTTAATTGGAGTTGGTAGAGTTGCAATAGGTCATCCATATTGGGCAACAAATATTTCAGATTTAAATTATAATCCTCAAAGGCCTCCGTTTACAGTTTCTCAGCTAAAAAATGCAAAGCTAAATGAAACATTCATTTCATATATGAAAAATTGGAAAAATTTTGTGGTTGAAAAGTAATCTATTTTTTGGTTGTCAAAAATAATATTACGAAGGTTCCCCAAATTAGCTGTTCTACATAAAAAGCAGTTGTCATAGGTACAACACCAGAAAAAGCTTGATAGAGATTTAATAATATGGGTAAAGATACAAGACAAGCATATGTCATTGATACTTTAGTAAGATCTTCAACCCAGTTTGAAATTTGTAGAGTTAAAATTATAAAAAAGATTTGACCCATTAAAGCAAAAGGTAAAATAACAGCAGCTTCTTTTGTATAAGACATTCCAAAACTTTTCATCATCTCTTCAGGTGCTAATATTCCACCCAAAGTAAACAAAATCATAAAGCCACATAAAATTTTTAATAATAATTTTAATTTCATTTTAACCTTTCCTACTTATCACACTTACTATAGCCGCAAGCCATACATGTATCACAACCATTTTCTGTTTTTAGTGCTTTTGCACCGCAATCTGGACAAATTTTAAACGACGCATTTTCAGAAGTATCGTTATCTACTTTTTTTTTTGGAGGAGAATCTATAATCGCTAAGTCACCATCATTTTCTGCACTCCATGTATTTGGTTTTTCCAAAATGTCAACATCATAGAAAAATCTTTCAATGACATCTGCTATTTCAGCGTAAAAGGAATGATAATACTTCCCTTCCTTGAAAGAACCACCATTAGGATCAAAAATTCCCTGCAGTTCTTCTAGTATGAACATTGGATTTGCTGATCTTCTAAAAATAGCTGAAATTAATCTAGTTAATACTACATATTCCGGTGCTCGAGTTAAGTCTTTGGAATTTATAAAAATTTCTATTGGCCTAATTTGATCTTCATATTTTATAAAACTTAAAGTAACAAATACTGAATTTTTAATAAATGCACTCTTTAATTTATATACTTTAGCATCTACAACTTCAGGGCGAATACTTTTAGGATCTGTTTTGTATTGTGGCTTAGAAGCTTCTGCTACTTCTCTTATTTGAGCTCCTTGAGGTAATTTATACATTATTTATCTCCTCTTTAGCTACTGCCTGCGTTGCATTTGTTGGTGCTTCAGATAAATTATTCATGTGATGATATAATGTTGTTAGTCTTCCATATTCATTTTTTAACACATGATCACCTCTTACTTTGATGGTTTCGCCTTCTTCATTCACTATTTCAAACTTCTTATCTTTGTATGCTTGGAATGGCGTTAATTCATTTTCAACACTAAGTATAGGAAAACGACTACCATCCCTATAAATAGTCACACCTTTTAATTTTTTCTGCCACGCCATAAAATATATATCTGAAATTACTTCTGGTTCAACATCTTCTGGTAAATTGATAGTTGAAGAAATACTATGGTCTATATATTTTTGAATGACACCCTGAATTTTTACTCTTTTGTCAGGCACAACTGTATGTGCTGTTCTGAAAAAGAACTCTGGTAAGGTTTCTTCTTCTGATGCATTATTTTCTATATCCATTAAATCCATATAAGCTTGTACTGTTGCATGAAATACTTTAAATCTTTTGTTAAACGATTCAGACCTTCTTGTATACGAAAGTGCAAATATTGGCTCAACACCACCTGAAACACCAATATAATTTTTTCCATTAATCTCATATCCTAATACTATATTTGATATTGAACCAGTAGGTGCAATTGACATGATTGCAATATTTCTTAAACCATTTTTAATTATGAGATTTTTAGTTTCATCATTTAGTGCTTCTTGATAAAATGGACACTGTTTATATCCATCTAAATTAAATATTGGAGATGGTTCTTTTTCTTTTGCAATCATGGCGGATGCTTGATATGATGCGTTTGTAATAAAGCCCATCACCTGTTCTATGCAATCAATTGCATCATCTGAATCATAAGAAAGACCAAGCTGATTCAACATATCAGCAATACCCATAACACCTAAACCTAATCTTCTTGTTTCTTTTGCAGCTAACCTTTGTTTTTCTAGTGCGTTAAGATCTTCATTCCAAGTAACAACATTATCTAAAAAACGTACAAGTAGCTGTGAAGATTCTGCAAGTTGATCCCAATTTATTCTTGCGTTATTTTGGTATCCATCAATTACAAAGCGTGACAAATTTAACGAGCCCAAATTACAAGCACCTCCATCTTCTAAAGGTACTTCAGCACATGGGTTTGTACTAACGATTGGTCGTCCAACATAATTAGATGGAGAGTAGTCAGACATCGTAGACCAGAAAATAAGTCCAGGTTCTGCTGTCTTATAGTTTCCTTCAACAAATTCATCCCAAATTGAACGCGCTTTAACTAATTGTTTAATTTCGCCCGTGTCTTCATTATTAAAATACAACATAAAGTCACCGGCTTGTCTTATTGCTAATTCATAATCATCACACGTAACTTTATAATCACCAAACTTATTTCTACAATTTACATCCTCAACTAATTTTTTGCTGATGTTTTTATTGTGTTCTGCTTTGATCCATTTTTTCATAGCTGCAAAAGATTCAAAAGTTTTAATAAGTTCATAATCGTCTACTTTTTTAGAAGGCATTTTTACAGAAAAGTGATCATATTGGTTTGCAGTTGATCCAGCTGTTTTTTTATTAAGATAGACTAAATAAGTATTAGAATCATATTTTCTTTCTTCATCAACAGAGCTCATAAATTCATCACTTACTTTAATCGAAATATTTGCAAAACGAACCTGAGTATTTTCCATTACTTGCTTTTTGATAGTATCTAATTCAAATTCATCAAAAAGACCAGACCAGTTGCATTGTTCTACAATTTGATTGGTAACCCAATTTGGTGTTTTCTTGACTTGTAAAAAATGCATAACATCAGGATGTTTTACATCAATAGTCAGCATTAATGCACCTCTTCTGCCGCTTTGCCCAATCAATCCTGTAGTTAAAGAATAAAGCTCCATAAATGAAACAGCACCAGTTGAGCTATCAGCTGCATTGTGAACTATTGCGTCTTTGGGTCTCAAACAAGAAATATCAACACCAATACCACCACCATATGAATAAGTTCGAGCACATTCAAATGCAGCTTTATATATTGAGTCTATATCATCTGTATCTATCTGTGAAACAAAGCAGTTTGCAAGTGTTTTTAGTCTATATAAATCTCCTGCTCCTGCTAAAACTCTACCGCCTGCAATGAATCTTCCCTCAAATAATTCATTATAAAATCTTTCTGAAAATTCTTTTTGTTTTGATGGTGTCTCTTCAACTGTAGACAAAAAGGAGGATAATCTTTTAAAAACATCTTCGGGTTTGTCTTCAATCAAATCGTTATTTAAATCTTTTACATAATATTTTTTACTATATATACTTTTTGCTAATTCATTATCATCAAGATAATTTTCATGTGTTTTCACAGTATTATTTTCTTGAAGAGTTCCAATATAATCATAAAGTTTTTTATAAGTGGTGATGCGTTTTTTGCCAATTATTTTATTGGTTTTACCATCATGAGAGAACATAAGAGGGAAATTTTTCATAAACGACAGACGGCTCCTTCCATTTTAATTTTTATTAAATTCACAAGCTAGTGATACTAGAGAGTATTACATTAAGCTACAAAATCTTTTTACTTTTTCTCGTCGAGGACTGAATACAAAAGGTATACAAGATATAGTAAAAAGCAATAAAAATATACTGTATATAGTGTTTGCTTGCCAAACATTATTTTTGATTTTTTAATAAAAAAATGTTTTTTAGAAGAGATTTTTTGTAAAAAAATTATTAAATTAATCACGCAATTATCGCTTAAATTAAATTTAACTATAAAATTTGGAAAATCATGAAAAAAGCAAAACTAATATTAAATAATAATCAAACAATTGAGTTACCTATTATTGAAGGTACTGAAAATGAAAAAGCAGTTGATATCACCTCATTAAGAAAAGATACAGGGTACATTACCCTTGATCCAGGATATGGAAATACTGGGGCTTGTATTAGTGATATAACATTTATTGATGGAGAATCTGGTATCCTCAGATACAGAGGCTACCCAATTGAAGAGGTTGTCAAAAATACAAACTTTACTGATTTATCACACTTACTGATATATGGAGATCAAGAGAATGACGATAATTTAATTAAATTCAAGAAAAGTCTCAGAAAGCATGCTGTCATTCATGAAGATATGAAAAGATTTTTTGATGGTTTCCCACCTAATGCACATCCTATGGCAATATTATCTTCGATGGTAACAGCACTTTCATCTTATCATCAAGATGACGATATAAGTGACCAAGAGAAAATTGATATAAATATTGTTAGATTACTTGCCAAAGTAAAAACAATAGCTGCATATTCTTACAGAAAATCTCATGGCCTACCTTTTATTTATCCTGAGCCAGAGCTGGGGTACGTTGAAAACTTTTTACATATGATGTTTGCGGATTCACAAGAAGACCACCATAGTGATGACATCATAATAGAAGCTCTCAATTTATTGCTTATTTTACATGCAGATCATGAACAAAACTGTTCCACATCAACAGTTAGAATGGTTGGAAGTAGCCATGCAAATATTTATGCAACAATATCAGCAGGAATTTCAGCATTATGGGGGCCTCTACATGGGGGTGCTAATCAAGCTGTAATTGAGATGCTTAAAATGATTAATAAAGATGGTGGTAGTTATAAAAAATTTATTGATCTAGCAAAAGATAAAAATTCTTCATTCAGATTAATGGGATTTGGTCACAGAGTGTATAAAAATTATGACCCAAGAGCTAGAGTCATAAAAAAGATGACTGAAAAGGTCCTAAATAAATTAAATATTAATGATCCTTTACTGGATATTGCAAAAGAATTGGAATCAGTAGCATTAAATGATGATTATTTTATTCAAAGAGGATTATATCCTAATGTAGATTTCTATTCGGGTATTATATACAGAGCCTTGGGATTTCCTACTAATATGTTCACGGTAATGTTTGCTTTAGGGCGCTTGCCAGGTTGGATTGCTCATTGGAGAGAAATGATGTTAAACCCAAATAACAGAATTAATAGGCCTAGACAAATTTATAATGGGCTAAAGAAAAGGGACCCAAAATAATGAAAGCCTATCTTGATTTAGTTGAACATGTTCTTGATAACGGAATTATAAAAAAAAATAGAACTGGTACTGATACATTAATGTCATTTGGATATCATTACAAAATAGATTTATCAAAAGGGTTTCCATTGTTGACTACAAAAAAAGTTTTTTTCAATTCAGTAGTAAGAGAGCTTTTATGGTACTTATCTGGAGAAACTCATATAAGAAATCTACGTCAACATACCAAAATATGGGATGCCTGGACTTCCGAAGAAAAAGATTGGGAAGTTGGAAAAATGTATGGATATCAATGGGTTAATTGGGAAAAATTTACTGAAAATCCTAAGACTGGTGAAATTAGAAAAGAATATATAAATCAAGTTGACGAAGCTCTTAAATTAATTAAAAATAACCCTGATTCAAGAAGGATTATTGTGTCAGCATGGAATCCTTCAGTGCTAGATCAAATTGCACTTCCAAGCTGTCATGCCTTTTTTATTTTTAGTGTCACAAATAACAAATTAAATTGTCACCTTACTCAAAGAAGTGGGGATATTGCTTTAGGCATTCCATTTAATCTTGCATGCTATGCAACACTAACTCAAATGATGGCACAAGAAGCAAATTTAGAGCTTGGGGAATTTTCTCATTATATAAATGATGCACATATATATGTTAATCATATAGATGGCCTTAAAGAACAATTGAAACGTGAGCCACATGATTTACCTCAACTTATAATAAAAAATAAACCATTTTGGGATTTAAAATTTGAAGATTTTGAATTAAAAAATTATACTCATCATCCCGTTATAAAATTCCCTGTAGCGGTATAATGAAAATCCACCTAATTTGGGCTCAAGAGCATGATGGAGGAATAGGTAAAAATGGTCGTCTTCCTTGGCATATACCTGAAGATTTAAAAAATTTTAAAAAAATTACACTTAACTCTACCATTGTAATGGGAAGAAAAACCTGGGATTCTTTGCCCTTTAAACCACTTCCTAAACGAAAAAATATCGTTTTTTCTAGTAATAAAATTGATGGTATTGATACCTATGATAATATTGATAAATGCATCGAAACTTTAAGTAAAAATAAAATTGATGAAATTTTTGTCATTGGTGGTTCTAGTATCTATAAAGTTTTTTATGAATTTGCTACACACCTACACATTACATTAGTAAAAATAAAATCAAAAAATATAGATACTTTTTTCCCAATTGATCATAAAAAGATTGAACAAAAATTTGTGAAAGCTGAAGAAAAACAGCTTGATAAAAATGCAATCTATTCCTACTGGGTAAAAAAATAAATTAGATCAATGAATTCGTTAATAAAAAAAATAATTAATCCCTTAGAGCTAATTAAAGCTTATAAATTTCATAAAAAGCAATCAAAACATATCAAATCTTCTGAAGATTTAGAGCTTATGTTATATTCTAAAATTATTAAAAACGACATGCTTCACTATGGTTATTTTGAAGATGTCAATATAAATCCAGAATCTATTTCATTTAAAGGTCTAGAAGATGCACAAATGAAATATGTTGATTTAATATTTAATCAAATAATAGATAAAAAAAATAACTTGCTTGATGTGGGTTGTGGAATGGGTGGTTTGTCTAAAATGCTTTACGATAAAGGAATAAAAGTGCACTCATTGACACCAGATGATAATCAGAAAAATCATATTAAAATAAAATATCCTGAATTAACTGTTCATCATACTAAATTTGAAGATTTTAATGCTAATGAAAAATATGGAACTATTATTAATTCTGAATCATTGCAATATATAGATTTAAATTCTGCTTTTAATTGCGTATCAAAAATATTATCTAAAAATGGAAGGTGGATAATCACAGATTACTTTAGAATTAACAATGATGGTATTAATAAGTCAGGTCATTTACATAATGAGTTTATCAAAAGTATTGATAAAAATGGATGGAAAATTACTTATCAAAAAGACATAACATTAAATTCATTACCAACTCTTAAATATGCTATTACATTTATAAACAGATTTATTAAACCGCTAGCATTTTTTAGTAATGAAAAATTAAAACATAAACAAGGATGGCTATATTATTTAACTGGTGATTTTAAAGATAATATTTCTAAAAAATTTCAAAGAGAATTTGCTGCAATGGACCCAGATAAATTTATAAAAGAAAAAAAATACATGATTTATGTTTTGGAAAAAAAATAATAATCTGCTTTTTATATTATAGACAATGAATCAAAAACATTTTAAAAAAATAATTAATGGATATCATTCTGCTCCAATTAACAAAATTTTTAATCCAACTATGGAATTAAGTTTAGGGCGCTGTAAAATTAAAATGAAAGTATTAAAAGATTTTCATCATTCAGCTAATAGTTTACATGGATCTATATATTTTAAAATGTTGGACGATGCTGCTTGGGGGGCTGCAAACACTTATATTGAAGATGTATTTTTATTTACATATAATTTTAATCTCTACTTAACTAAACCAGTATCAAGAGGCCTGATTACATCAAAGGCAAAAGTTGTAGAAAGAAAAGATGGTAAAATTATTTCTGAATCTATACTATATGATTATAAAAATAATGAAATAGGAAGAGGCTCTGGAACATTTATGAGAAGTAAATATTTATTAAAAGATGCTATTGGATTTTTTCAAAAAAAAGAGAAATAATTTTTTTATTTTAAATCCATAATTTCTAGTACACCCTCCCCTTCGAAGCTGTCCTGATTTGGTAATTCTAACTTTACTTTACTTTTATAACGAGTATAATATGGGTCTATATTTGAAAATTGAAACAAATTAGGTAAAAGTGGAATATTATTAACATCAAATAAATATAAATTTTCAATAACTTCTTTACCTTCTATCTCTAAATAAAAATCATCTTTAGAAATAATTTTTAATTTTGAAAAAAGGGGCTCATTATTACTTTTGTAGAGATCAGTTATTAAATTTTCTTTTGCCGTAAAAATACCATTTTGTCCATAGTTCTCATAGATAATTCCAGTACTATCTGCAATAAAGATTCCAGGAATTGAATAGCCTCCTCTTGATGAAATTGTATTTAATTCATAACCAATGATTGTATATTGACCTACTGTACCTCTGAACCATAACCAATTATCAAATAATTTTTGCAACTCAATGTTACCCCAGTTATGATCATGATAACCATTACCTGAAATATTGTTTTGTTTGTTATCATAAGTTAAAGTGCCAGTTACATCACCATTTGGTACAGCTGCAAGCCATGCAAAATAATCTTCACCAGCATTTATGATGCCATCTTGTGGTCTATAGGCACTTATTTTTGACTCTAAATTTATATCTAATCCAAAACCATCAAAATCATTAGGGTCAATTTTTATTTTATAGCTATCTAAATTTCCAATAAATAAGTTATTATTATATTTCACATTACAACTATCCTTTGAAAAAAATATATCCTTAGATTTAAAAAATTTGATTTTCTTATATTCAGTACCATCAGGCTTGTTATAATTAACACCAATATAATAAATATCTTTAATTGCATTAATCTTCCAAAAATAAACTACTGCTATACTTCCATCATCTAGCTTAGTATCAAAATACCACCACTCATACTCTTTTGGTTGCCCTGTAGTTCTAAGACCATCTTCATATGGTAATACTATTTCACCTAATTGATTTGCCTGTAATTCTGGATTAAAATCAGGATAATCTTTTTTTCCTAAATATATTCTGGAGCAGCTACTTAAAAAAAATATTAATATAAATAGGGTGAGATTTAATTTATTTTTATTCATTTAATTCTTTCATATTTTTCTAATGCTCGTTGTCTTGAATATCTATATTCTATTATTGGGCGAGGATATTTTAAGTTATGCTCAATTTCCCAAGGCTCATTCAAATCTTTATCAGATAATGAATTTAATTCAGGAACATAATGTCTAATGTACTTACCGTTTGTATCAAATTTTTTACCTTGAAGTATTGGGTTAAAGATTCTAAAATATGGAGCAGCATCAGCACCAGTTCCAGCAACCCATTGCCAACTAGCTACATTAGATGCATAATCTGCATCAACCAAACAATCCCAAAACCATTTTTCTCCTAATCTCCAATCAATCAATAAATTCTTAACCAAGAATGATGCTACTACCATTCTTATTCTATTGTGAATAAATCCTGTTTGCCATAGTTCACGCATACCTGCATCTACAATAGGATATCCCGTCTGACCTTTTTTCCAAGCGTCAAAGTATTTAATTGAATTTTCCCATTCAAAATTATCAAACTTAGGCTGCATATTTTTGTATTGTAAATGCGGAAAATGGTGTAATAAATAATATGAAAACTCTCTCCAACCAAGCTCTGATTTAAAATGATCAATACTTTTGTTAGAATTTAATTTATCTAACTCATACCACATTCTATTTAATGAGATTAAACCAAATCTAATATAAGGAGAAAGTGAAGAATTTTTGTTTAAAGCAGGGAAATCACGTTCTAATTTATAATCATTTATTTTAGTCCTAATAAAATCATTGAAAATGTTTAATGCACTTTGTTCATCTATATTCCAAATTTTTTCAAATTTACTATGCCACTGAACATTATCTAATAACTCTAATTGCTCTAAATAGGTATCATTTTTACAATCATAATAATTGATTTCTTTTGGCTTGCCAACAGGTTTTTTTGGAATATCTGATGTTAAGCATCCTTTGCGGTAAAAAGGTGTGAATACTTTATAAGGTGTATCATCACTTTTCAATATATGATAAGGCTTCCATAGTAATGTGCAATTTTTAGTGCTTAATGAAATATTTTTTAAACTACATAGATTATCTAGCTTATCAAAAAGTGTTATATCCATACTCAAAAAAGCTTCTTCACAAAAAATGTTATCAATTGAGTGAATATCTAATAATCTATCAATAATTTTTATAGTGTCACCCTTATAAAATTGTAGCTTATTATTTAATTTATTATTTAATGACTTCAAAGAGTGATGGAGCCAATATTTAGAGCTAGAACCAAGTGGCTTATCAGTATTTAATTCATCTAAAATATAAATCGGAAGTATTTTGTCATTATATTTGCAGGCCTCAAACAAAACATCATTATCATTTAATCGTAAATTATTCTTGAATAAAACTATAGATACCATTAGTTAATCTTGGTTGTTTGCATATTTGAATAATAAGGGCACTATCAAAGCCCAAGCAATTGCTAAATAAATATAAGAATAAGTAGTTAATATGGTAATTGAGCCTATACCAACTCCAGCGCTGTAAGATAGCGGTCCTCCAACTAAACCTAATAAAGATGATAATATATATTTTTCTCTAATGCTTTCAAGTGTGTACAACATAGATAATGCAAATCCAGCCCACATAGATAGTATCCATAAAGGAGATAAGCTGTATTTAGCCAAGATGCCGCCCTTATAGCTAATTAAAGATAAATTTGAAAATGACGAATCTAATATTAAACCACATAAAATAGCTATAATAATTACTTTAATATCTCTTGATCGAAAATTAACAAAGAAAAGATGAATTAATATAAAAAGTAATGTTGCAATAGGACCTAAGTAAGGCTGGTTCCATATAGAGCAAAAAGCACATAGAACCCAACAAACTTTAAAGCCAATTAAATCATAGAGTTTTATATATCTAATCATTTTTTCCTAAGATATGATAAATTTTTACTATTAAAATCAATAGGCTGAATATCAAAATCAGAAAAAAGATTTGAAGAATCACAAGTATTTCCTTCCAATAACATCGTCAATTGGTCTCTTGTGATTGGAAAAAGCTTAAATCTATCAAATAATGCTGCTACTAATTTTATAGGCATTACAGGTGCAGGTATCATGAACTTATTTTTCTTAAGGGCTGAGGCAATTGTTTTAATAATTTCTTTCCAATTAAATGATTTTGTTCCACCTAATTCGTATGTTTGCATATAATGTTTTTCATTTTGTATTGATTTAACAAAAAAGTCAGCTACATTTTCAACATGTATTGGTGACATTGAAAATTGACCTGCACTGGTAATGTTTAATCCTGCGAAAAAAAGCGGAGCAGGAATAGGTAATTTTAACATAGTATCTCTAAGTTGAGAGCAAAATTCTTGGTCGTTTTTTGGTTTTCCAAATACTAAAGAAGGTCTAAATATTGTATAATTAAGGCCTGTACTTTTTAAATATTCTTCAGCACGATATTTAGTTGATTGATATCCAGTACCTTGTTCTTTGACTCCATTAGCACTCATTAAAATAAAATGTTTAATATTATAATGAACTGCTCTATCTATGACCATTTTAGCAAATTCATAATGCAATTTCTCAAATGTTATACCCTTTGATTTAAACTGTCTTATAATACCAATATTATAAATCACTGTAGAACAATTCATCATTGTTTGATCTAAAGATGTATTGTTATATACCTCACCATTAATAATATTAATACCATCAATATCACTTATTTTTGATTCACTTCCATTTCTTATTAAGGAATAAATTTCATGTTCATGATTTTTGAGTGATTTTAGGATATATTTTCCTACAAATCCTGTACCTCCAAATACTGCTACTTTCATAATGATTTTCCTGATTGATTTTTAATTTCTGAAAAGATTGTATCTAAAATTTTATGCCTATACTTAAATATTCCTTGAATGTCATGTCTAATATAAAAGAAGTTTACTATCCTGCCAATTAATCCCATAGGTATTGCATAGGTTAAATGATCTTTGATAACAGTTCCTCCATCTTTTTCCTCAAATGTATGAGTATGGTGCCATAGAGAATATGGACCTTTAATCTGCTGATCTACAAATTTTCTTGGTTTATCATAGTATGTAATTAATGTTCTCCAATGTAACTTTATTGTATATAAAATTGTCAATGAATAATCTATCAACTGCCCATCTTTCATTTCCAATGGAGTTGGTGTAATTATATCGAACTTTAATCTTGGAGGCGTTATTAATGAAAGATTTTCTGGTTTAGAAAAAAAATTAAAAACATCATCAATTGGTAAATCTATAAATTGCTCAAATTCTAGGTTGTATGTTTTCATTATTGCTTCTCTGCTTTTAAATTGAAAAAGAGCTCAAATATGTCATTTATAAATCTATCTCCAATATCTGGAAACCAAGATATTGATTTATATTTAATCCCATACTTTGATCTATCTATTTCTATTTTTCCTGTTGCTAGCCCTACATTATTATCAAATGAAATATTTGCTACAAACTCAATTGGGTGAGTTTGATTTTTTATAGTTAAATCTCCTATTACTTTATATTTATTATCACCCTCATCTTTTACATTTATTATTATAAGATTTGCTGTGGGAAACTTGTCTGTAGAAAAAAAGTCATCATTTTTTAAATGTTTAACCAAATAACTGTTAGAACTTTCATTTTTTATATCGGTGCATACAATAGAGTTCATATCAATGATAATTTCACCACCAACTAAAAGATTATTTTCATCAAATTCGATTAAGCTGCTTTTAACATTTATAAAGCCATCATGGTAGGAGCCTGTAGATTTTGTTCCTTTCCATTTGATCAATGACCTATCAACATTAATTTCTAAACTGTTCTGACAAACCAATGATGAAATCAATAAGATTAAATATAAAATTTTCATAAAAGTTTCCTCTATTTACACGTTTTGCACGTTTTAAATATAAACATTTTTTAATCTTTTTTGCAAATTATAAATCAATTCCTATTGTAATTTCATATCTTCGATCTGATTTTTCTTTAGTAATTGGATTGTATTGCCATGCAAAGTTTAATTTTAAAGGCATTCCTAAAAATATAAATCTTGGACCCCAGCCATAAGACATAACCCATCCAGTACGTTTATTTGGGGCTTCTTCTCTTTTTATCCAATTTGATTGATTAGATATATTTGGCAGGGGCTCATTATTGTTCCATGCAACACCTAAATCAATAAATATAACTCCGTTTATTTGACCAAACCATTTAATTGCAGGAAAATAATATAGTAAAAAAGGAGCTCTTAATTCAAAATTAAATAATGCTAGATTATCTCCTGATTTATACATAAACGGCACACCTCTAATAGGAGTAATATTTTCTGTAAAATTAAACAATGTTAATAAGTTGGAATTACTAGAGCTAAACTCACTGAGGTAAAAGTCAGAAATTCCTGGTGTTGAAGAATATATTGAAGGTTCTGAACCTAAATATATAGACTGCCTATCATCTCCCCATGTATGTCCTAAAAAATTTCTCAAAAAGATACTAACTCCATTAAATAATGGTCTGTATACTCTACCGTCAAAACTTAATAAGTTTATGTCTTTACTGGTTCTTGGATCTGTTTTGTATTTAAAATAAAATCTACTACCATTGTTTGGGTATGTATAAAACCATCTAGTATTATCCCAAACATATCGAGAGCTAAAGGTTGTTAAGTTTCCTGAGTATACTAAGTCACTATTTTCAACCCCTCCATACTGAGAGCTTCCATTTATAACTTCATCATGCACTAACATAAAAAATTGACTTAGATTAAATTCTATTCTATTAAATCTTGAAAGTGGTCTGTTTGCATCTATACCAAGAGATATATTTTCATATAAAGTTTGATTTTCTAATAAATTGCCATTTGGGTCAATATAACTATTTTCTCTAATTGTAAAACCATCATGACTAAACATAAAAGTCCAATCAATCAGTTTAGGTAAATACCTATATACCAATGCATAATCTGAACGCTTAAAATTTACATCTAATTCTGTTCCTAAATATATTTTATGATCACCCAAAATATCGCTAAACTGAAAAACAGCTAATCCATTTTGAGTATAGTTATTATTTCTTGCGTTTAATCCTACACCAACTGATAATTGACCAACATCTAAACTGAATTTTGTTTTGTATTTTTCAATAACATAATTACCACTGCTATCTATTTTAGATAAAATTAAACTATCACTTTTTAAATCAGAGTTTGCAGCAGATAAATTCTGATCGAAAATATAATTTCTATAACTATGTCTTTTTTTATCAAACTTATTTTTTAGTTTTGTAAAGTCATAATTTATTTTCTTTGCTTTCCATTTAGCATTCTTGATGTCCAACTGATTATTTAAATTAATATTTGAATCTAATTTTGATATTATAAATTTTCTATCATTTAGACTTGAAAAATATATTTCATCATCAATGGCAGTAATTTGTGAAATTCCAGTATATAGATTAGTAAATACATTAATTGAAGAGTCAGCAATATTTTTAACGGATAAATTATTTATTCCATTAGAATCAGAAATATAAAGCAAAGTGCTATCATTATTAGTTGATATTGGATAATGCTCATTAAAATCAGTATTGGTTAATTGAATGATTTGTTCATTTTGAATGTTGTAGCTAAATAAATCGTATTGCGAAGACCATGACTCATTTTGATTAGTTGTACGATCTGCGCTAAATAAAATGCTTTGACCATCATTAGTCCAAGCTATTTCTTTTTCAGTGAAAATATCGTCTGTTAGTTGAGTGATTTTTTGTGTATCAAGATTATATAAATATATATCACCTTGAGAAATATTAGTGGCGATAAAAGCAATTATATTTTCCTCTTCAGGGTGCCAAATAGGTTGAGAAATTGATCCAAAATTAAATTTATTAAACTCATGCTTTTGTTTTTTATTAGAATTAATATTAATGGTATAAAGCAAGTCTTTACCCTTAGATGAAGAACCTATAATAATATTTTCGCTATTGGGAGACCATGAAATACCTGCTTTTAAAACATGCAACTCTTCAAAATCAATAGACATACCACTTTTTAAAATAGTTTTTATAGATTTTGAATTACAATTATTACAATCACTTGGAACAATACAAAGGCTCATGATACCATTTTGATTAGAATAAAATGCTAATTTTGTTTTGTCAGGAGATAATGATGGGCCAATATCATACGTACTACTAATTTTATCATAATCAAAAAGGCTAAATGAAATATCATTTAAATAATTTCTATTATTAATATCAGGCCAATATTCTGATTTTAAGTATTTATGCCATCCTGATTCTAAATCTTCTAAATCTAAATTTAATGATTTTTCTAATGCTGTATTTAAATCTGGAGATGTAGCTATTGCAGAAAAAATTGATGAAATTATAGTAGGTGCTTCTGTTTTTCCTTGTATATATAAAGTATCTAATTCTTCAATAATATATTTCCAAACAGATTGACCCCCTCTGTAAGCGAGATATCCATTTAATTCATTTAACTTAGGCAATTTTTCACCATTGACTACTAAATCTCTCATCCACATGTCAGAGTCTGTTTGCCATGGTGATGATAAAAATTCTGCCAATCCTTCATTCATCCATAGCGGTATTAATATTACATCATCATTTTGCATATTTTTAACACTTCCTTTATAGATGTAATCATTGATAAATGCATGTACTAACTCATGATGAATAACATTTTTAAACTGTTGATTATTGCCATCAAAGGGAATTACAACTCTATTTTTATATAATTCTGTAACTCCACCAACGCCTTCAGGCATATACATATCAATTATATTAGTTTGTTGAAAATCATTGTGAGAATTGTAAACAATAATTGGAATTCTATTTTTTAATTTCCACCCAATTGCATTAGAAATAATATCGTAGGATTTTAGTGATTCGCTAGCAACAAATTCTGCATTGTTATTGATGTTTGTCAAATTATTATTTGAATCATAAAAATATATATCAAAATATTTTGATTGAATATAATGCCAATCGAAGCTTTTATATTGAACAATATTTTTTCCGAATTGGCAATATATAGGAATTATAAAAATTAAAAATATATATTTTGTAAATTTCATAGTATTGATTTAGTTATATTTATTATAATATAATAATGAATAAAGGTTTCCAAAATAAACAAAAATATAAATAAATATAAATTATTTATAGTATAGGAATAATGAAAATGAAGTTACCAGTATATTTCATATCTGACAATCACTTTTTACTAGAGCAAAATAAATATGAAAGTGAAAGACGAAATAAACTCTTTAATTTATTTGATCACATCAAAGAAACTGGAGGGACATTAATTATTGGAGGTGATTTTTTTGATTTTTGGTTGCAAACATTTTTTGGTGTTCCTAAATATTATGATGATCTTATAAACAATCTAAAAGCTCTAAATGAAAATAAAATTGAAATTCATTACATTGCTGGGAATCATGATTTTTGGGATTTTGGGTTTATGAAAAAAACATTTGGTTGTAACCTACATAAAGGAGATTTCATTTTCAAGATCAAAGATCACAAAATGTTAATAACACATGGTGATGGAGTTTTACAAAATGATTCTATGTACCGATTTATGAAAAAAATAATTCGTAACTGGATATTTATTTTTTTAATCAGACTAATACCAATTTCAATTATGACATTTTTTGCAAAAAAAATTTCAAATTCAAAAAATAAACTTAACCCAAAATATCCAGAATTAAATAAACTATTAAAAAATGAATTAGAAGATTATGCTTTTAAAAAAATGGATAAAAATAATATCAATACATTATTAATGGGGCATTACCATGAAACCGGAATCATTGAAAAAAATAAAAATAAATTCATTCATTTAGGAGATTGGTTAACCAAATTCACTGTTACTATTTTTGATGAAAACCAGACTTTTACTCAAAAGAGTTGGAATGAAAACTAATTATTTTAATTCATATAGATATATTTGGTGGATTTATCGTATATTCCTTACCTTTATATTGGGTATTATAATTACAAAATATGAAAAATAAAGTCTATATATTATCATTTATTTGTCTTTTTCTAACATCATGCGTTATGAGAAATGGAAAAATTGAACGTATTTCATTTAATGATACTGAAATACAAACAATGGAAGATGTAAATAATCAAAGAGATTTATTATCTGATGGAAAAAGAGCGCCAATTACATTATTAATTAATGCCTATAATAATCCTAATTTACAATATGATGTAAGAATGGCCTCTCTAGAAGCGCTTGCAGAAAGTAAAGACCCATTAGTAATTGAAGCTATACAAAAATCTATAAGAAATGCAGAATTAATTGATTTAGATATGATGATTAAATCAATTGAACTGTTAGCTAAGTATGGAGATAATGAGTCCATCAATGCTTTGACCTCAGCGCTGAAAAAAAGTGAATCAAAAATTATGGATTTAAGAGAAGTTATTGTAAAAGCTATTGGTGAAAATGGTACAGATGATCAAATTATAACTCTACTTGAATTATACGAGATAAGTAGGATAAATCATCAAAAAAATAGTCAACTATTATCAATTACACTTGGAGATATGGGTGATGACAGGGCAATTCCCGTATTAATGGAAATTGCTAAAAATAAAGAGCATAATCTCATTACAAGAAAATTAGCTGTCGATATTTTAGCTAAAAAAGAAGCTACAGAATTGGTTGATTATTTTATTGAACTTTTAGGCGACCCAAATACAAGACAAAGCATGAATGATTTTGCTTTAGAAGTAATGGGTGATCTTGATAATCAACAAATGATTTTAGCTTTACTTGAATCATACCAAATTGGAAAACAACAATATTACAGTATGCTCATAAGATTAATGGATATTATGAGTGAGCAAAATAATGTTCAGTTAAAGCCTGTGATTATAGAGGTTGCTTTAACAGAAAGTTTGCCCTATCATATAAGAATTAAAGCTATTAAATCTCTAGCAAACTTTGGGGACCCATCTGTCATTGATAAAGTAATTGTATTATTAAATGATTCTAAAAACTATATTTTTTATGATCAAATTGTAGATTTAATATTATCAATGGATGTGATGCCAGAATATGAATCTATTTTGAGAGAAGCATCTTTTAGGGCAATGAATAATCAGATTGAGTTAGAAAAATGAAATTTTATTTAAATATATTAATGCTTATAACATTAGCTGTTAATCTAAATGCATGCTCTGGTTCTAAATCAGATAAGAATAAAAATAATGCCCCCGAAAAAACTACTAAAGAAAGTAAAATTAAAAATATTTCATTATTTAATGATGAAACTAAACCTTTTTATACAGTTGATCCAAAACTTGAAGAAATTGAATCAGAAATTGCACTATTGAAAGAACAGGTCATTCAATATCAATCACAAATTTCTACTCCAAATTTTAATACTGAGGTCCTAAAGCTTCTAAAAAATCCTGGAATTAAACATGAAATACAGTTATCAAATGGTACGACAATACAAGGTGTTATCATTTATGAAAATGTTGATCAGCTAATTGTTGAAACTCAAATTGGGCAACTTCAAATCAATAAAAATGAAGTTATTAACACAGAAGATATTTTGCCACCTTTGGCTAATTTAGAATTTGTTGGAGATGCTATAGAAGAAGTATATCAAAATAAAAGAGCATATAAAGGGGCCATAAAGAATAATGGTTTAAAAAGAGCTGATTTTGCTAGGGTGATATATACACTTCATGATGAAAATTCTAACCTTATAGCTACTGACTCAGCATTTGTATCTGGCTCAAAATATATTTACAGTTCAGGTATCATTTCTGATGCTTCAATAAATCCTGGTGACTTTGCAGAGTTTTATGTTAACATTAATGTAAACACTGATAAAGAAATAAAATATTTTTTACGTGATATTCGATGGGAGTATTTTGAATAAATAAGTGAAAACATTTTCATTCCATCTAGCTTACATTATATTAGTTTTAATTTTTTATTCATGCAACCATGAAAACCCTGTCACTGTTTACAAAGTAAAGAAAACAGATTCCTTAATTGCTAAACAAAATAATAAAGAAAATAGATCTGGTCTTGATTGGATAGTTCCAAATAATTGGATAGAGAAAAAAGCAACTGATTTTAGATTAGCTAGCTATGATATACGATCTTCTAATGGGGAGTTGATTGATTTATCAATCACTGTATTTCCTGGAGATGCAGGTGGTGTTGAACAAAATGTTAATAGATGGAGACGACAAATAAATTTGTCTCCATTAGAACTTAATCAATTGATGAATGAATCATCAACTCAATCAAGCATGTTAGGTGAGTTTTATATTTTTGATTTGTATAACAAAAATAATAATCAAGCTATGATTGCTACAATAATGCCTTATTATGAAAACTCAAATTCTATTTTAGAAACTATATTTGTAAAGATGGTAGGGTCTATTGATACTTTATCTGAATTAAAATATGAGTTTGAATTATTTTGTAAATCAATTCATAGAATAAATTAAGACATAATGTCATTGTATTTTATAAAGGTGTAATTGGCATATTTTTTGCATAATATTTTAATGATGAAGAACAAGATAATAAAAACAATTTCAAATCCAAAAATTTTTGTATTTACTATAATTTGGTTAATGGTATTAGTTTTTTTTGGTACTATTGAACAAAAAGATATTGGCCTATTCGAATCACAAAAAAAATATTTTACTAGTTTAATTTTATGGGTTTATAATATTCCTTTACCTGGTGGCTTACTAACAATGAGCATTCTTTCAGTCAACTTATTTTCTTTTTTTCTTAAACCTAATTCATGGAGAAAAAATAAAATTGGTATACTAACTGTCCATGCTGGCGCGTTAATATTATTAATCGGATCAGCTATAACAAATGTATTTAGCATTGAAGGAAATATGGTTATTGTTGAAGATGAAAAATCAAACTATATGCACAGCTTTTATTATAAGGAATTTACAGTCCTAAATTTAGATGAATATAAAGATAGTATTGAAGTCATTAATTTTAATGAGCAGTTATTAAAAGAAAAAGAATTTTTGTCATATAATAAGCTCCCTTTTAAGATTGAAGTAATTGATTTTTATTTAAATTCTAAATTAGAAAAAAGAGTTAATGATTCACTCTCTCCATTACGTGGCGATGCAATTAATTTAGAACTAAGAGAAAAGTATCCAAATACTGAGATGAATAAAAATATATCAGGAATTACCTATAAAATTATATCTGAGGATGAAAATATTAATGGTTATTATATTTATCAGCTAGAACAAAGAAGACCTGAAATTATTACAATTAATAATATGGATTACGCCTTACTATTAAGACCGGTGAGAACATATTTACCTTTTGAAATTGAATTATTAGATTTTGATAAGGTTATGCATCCAGGTACACAAATTGCTAAAAGCTTTAGTTCTAATGTATTTTTAAATGAAAATGAAACCTCTCGAAGAGTACTCATAGAAATGAATGCGCCTTTAAGACATAAGGGCTATACCCTTTATCAAGCTTCATATGCAGAATTAGGTGATGGAAGGGAAGCAACGGTTCTGGCGGTAGTTCAAAATTATGGTAGGTTGTTTCCATATATATCGAGCATAATCATGTGTATTGGAGTGCTCTTGCAAATGATTATTAGAATACCTGGATTATTAAAAAATGATTAGATATTTATTAATATTTTTAGTTTTACTATTATGCCCCATCAAATCTGAAACATTTAATTTTCTACATATTCCAATTCAAGAAGAAGGAAGAATCAAACCTCTAGATTCCTTTGCAAGAAATCAGTTGCTGAAAATTTATGGAAAAACTTCTCTTACTATTTATGATCAAAAAAAATATGAAATCAGTGCAATTGATTGGCTTTATGCAGTATTGAGGCAAGAGCCATCTAGTTTAAATCAATCAATATTTAAAATTCAAAACCCTGATGTAGTAAATGCATTAAATTTGGATAAAACAGAAAAATTACTATATAGCTTTAATCAAATCAATAAAGGATTAACTGAAGAAAATAATATAGAATTAATTCAAAGAATTGCAACCACTGATAAAAAGTTTTTAACCTTAGTTGAAAAACAAATTTTAGACTTAAGTCTAAAACATAAGTTATTTATAGATTTGTTTAATAGCGCATCATGTGTGATTCCAATCTTAAAAATATCCGATCCTAGGATTGCAGACGCTTTTGGTGTTACGGAAAATACAAAAATTAGTTACTCATACTACTTAAGAAATCAAATTCAAATTCATCATGCATTACAAAATATGTTGCAGATAATTGATGAAAATAATGAAAATGAATTAGTACTTTTTGAATTAAAAAATATAATGGATGGTATTGCAGTTTTTGAAAATGAAACTTTTATTCGTAATCATTCTGGGAAGCTCAATAGTTCTAATATGTTAAAAATTATACCTGGGGATAATGAATGGATTTCGGCATGGAATATAATTGATGAACTCAAAGTATCTGGTTCATCAAGCACTCAATATTCAAGATTACTTTTTCTTGCAGAGAGAATTTTTAATGATGATAATCAATTAAAACAAACGCATCTTAATGAATATAAAACTATTCTTCAAAGTTTATCAAATATAAAATCAAGCATATTAATTAGAGAAGTAAATTATAATCAATCAAATTTATTTTTATGGAGTTTAATATTTTATATCATTTCTTTGATTACTTTATTTACTCTTTCTATTTTAAAAAAACTACCAAAGAATTTTAAACTTATACCATTTCTAATGATAGGTATTGGTTTTTTATATCACTTGTCTGGCATTATCATAAGAATGACAATTCTTGAGCGCCCTCCAGTTTCTACATTATATGAATCAATCATTTTTGTTGGCCTAATTGCTGTATTTTTTAGTATCATTTTAGAATTTGTAAAAAAAGATAATCTAAGTTTATATGTTGGAAGTATTTCTGGAATTATTTTACACTATATTTCATTTGGATATGCAGCAGATGGGGACACGCTGGGTGTGCTTGTAGCAGTTTTAAATTCAAATTTTTGGCTTGCTACACATGTTACTACAATTACAGTAGGATATGCCGCAACAGTTATATGTAGTTTAATTGGTCATCTCTATTTACTAAAAGCTGTATTTAATCCATCAAATAGATCTCAGCTAAAAACTATATATAATAATATGCTAGCTATGACTTTCATTGCTTTATTTTTTACAATGTTTGGAACAATTTTAGGTGGAATATGGGGAGATCAATCATGGGGCAGATTTTGGGGTTGGGACCCAAAAGAAAATGGTGCGTTATTAATAGTAATGTGGTTGTTAATGATGATACATTTAAAAATATCAGGCATGGTAAAAGCTCAGGGATATGCTCTTGGTTTGGTTTTAGCTAACATTACTGTTGCATTAGCCTGGTTTGGCGTAAATTTATTAAGTGTAGGTTTACATAGTTATGGATTTACTGATGGGGCTGCATTTAATCTTTTTGCCTTTATTATATTTGAGATTTCATTTGGTTTTGGATTTTATGGTTTATTGAAATATAAAAATTTTATTAAATATGGATAAAGTAACTGTTAAAAAAGCAATTCTTCATCTATCTAAAATAAATGAACTAGAAAAACTAATAAAGAATAACCCCATTCCCATTTTTGAAAGTGACCGCAATTATTTTAATGCATTATCTAAATCAATCATTTATCAACAATTAAGCGGTAAAGTTGCAAAAATAATTTATCATCGATTTATTACATTATTTGAATCTAATCAACCTAATCCAAAAAAATATTTAAAAATAAATGTTGTCAAGTTAAAAGAGATCGGACTATCAAGACAAAAAATATCATATATTAAAAATTTATCTGAATTTTTTATTGAAAATAATAATCTCATCGATTTTGATAAATTCACAGATGAAGAGATATCTAAAAAATTACTATCAATCAAAGGTATAGGTCAGTGGACAGTTGATATGTTTATGATGTTTACCATGCTAAAAATTGACATACTGCCATTGGGAGATTTAGGTATTAAAAAAGCAATTCAAAAATTATTTCATTTAAAAGAATTACCTACTGACAAATTTATGATTGAAAATTCTTTGAGTTGGAAACCTTACAGAACTATTGCATCATGCTATCTTTGGACTTTAGTTGATGATGGTGATGTTTGGTAAAATTATATTATCTATTTAATTTAAAAAGTCTATAAGTAGCAAAATAAGAAAAAATACCTATTAGTATCATTACTATTAAATATCCAGGCCAATCTGGTAAAATATTAGTAAGATTAGTTCCAGGCGGTTTATCTATGGTAAACCAATAGTTTGATCCAATTAAATTGTTTAGCCAAATGATTAAAAAGAAAATTGATGCATTGATAATAATACTTTTATAAAAATCTATTTTATTAATAATAAATTTTTTCTTAAACATGATGATGCTAAAAAGTAATAAATTAAAATGTGATAAATATAAATGTATATATTCAATAATGTGTACATCTTGACCTAAATTGGAATTAGTAAAGCCAGTAATACCACCTCCTAAACTATTCAATATTAACCAAGGTAACATGAATTTTAAATTTAAAAAATAAGTACACAAAATTACAATTTCAGTTAAATAACATAAGTGAAGTGGTAAATGTACAGTATAATTATAATTATCTGATGCAATTAAAAAATAATTAAATAATAGGAAATTACTTGATAAAGAAATGAATAAAATTAAACTTAAACGATTTGTGTCGTTTGCCATCAAAAATACTGCTAATAAAATAACAGCCAAAAAAATACAAATTAACAAATGGCTTCTTAATAAATTTTCTAAAAATAATATCATCAATCTTTTTCTTTAAGTAATTTTAAAAATTCTGCTCTAGTATCAAAAATTAAATCATCAATTTTATCTACAGAATATTTTGAAACATCAATTGGATTTCCTACTTCAATATCTATAATAGAAGGCTTTATATACCAGCGTGTTTTAGGTTTATAATTAAATCCACCCCTAACTGCAATAGGAATTATTGGTACCTGTGTATTGATAGCCATATGAAAGCCACCTTTTTTAAATTTTTGTAGTCTTCCATCAGTTGTACGTGTCCCTTCTGGAAATATGACAACATGATATTTCATATCTTTAATAATTTTTTCTGCATCCTTAATTGCTTGAATTGCCTTTGTTTTATCTTTTCTATAAACTGGTATTGCGTTGAAAAATCTAAGCATAGTGCCCCAAACAGGAATTTTAAAATTAAATGATGCTAATATAGCAGTATATTTTCCCTTTAGAGGTTGAATGCTAAAAAAAACATCTGCAAAAGATGTATGATTCATCATTATAATATAAGTCTGATCATTTGGAATTTTATTTTTTATTCTTATCCATGCACCTAAAAGTAACAGATTTATTCTTGTAAGAAATGGTAAGGTAGGATATAAATATTTATGGCTAAAAATAAATGAAATTATTATTACATATGCACCAAAAACTAAAAAATAAATACCACCTAGTAAATACAAAAAAATGCTAAACAATTGATACACTATGCTACCCCTTTATCTAAAATATGAGGGAAGATATAATGATTAGCTTTCGGAAATGGCAAACTATCAAGTTGATGTGGTTTAATCCATTGCCATGCATCTGCAGAATTGCATTTTATTTTACCTTTTGCAAAAGAACAATTATAAGCATGTAAAGTAATACTAAAATGTGAATATTTATGTTCAACAGTAGTAATAAAATTTAAAACCTCAACTTCTATTTCTAACTCCTCAAAAATTTCTCTTTTAATACACTCTTTAATGCTTTCTTTAACATTTTTTTTTCCACCTGGAAACTCCCAAAGACCACCAAGTAATGTATTTTTTTTTCTTTTTGTAATTAGTATTTTACCTTCTCTCCATATTATTCCAACCCCGACATTGTAATGAGGACTTTTTTTCTTTTTAGGTTTAGTTTTAGGATAAAGAAAAATACTATCATCTGCTTTGGCTTGACATGAAAATTCAACTGGACATATATTGCAATCTGGATTTTTTGGCTTACATATATTTCTCCCCAAATCCATTAAACCTTGATTAAAGTCACCTGGATTATTTTTACAAATGTTTTCAGATAAAAAATTACTTAATTTATGCATTGAAACTTTTGAGTAATCTTTTAAACATAAAATTCTTGACATAACTCTTTTAACATTACCATCAATTACATAATTTTTTTTATTAAAAGCAATTGAAGCTATTGCTGATGATGTATAATCACCAATACCTTTTAATTGCATTAACTCAACCTTTTCACTTGGCACTTTACCATTGTATTTTTTAATAACCTCATTACATGCAACTCTAAAATTATTAACTCTATTATAGTAACCAAGGCCTTCCCAATATTTAAATAAATCATCATCTGAAGCATTTGCAACATCATTTAAAGTGGGAAATTTTTGAATCCAATTATTATAAAATGGAATCACGGTTGTAACTTGGGTTTGCTGTAACATTATTTCTGAAACCCAAATTTTATAAGGATCATTAGTTAATCTCCAAGGAAATTCAACTTTATTTTTACGGTACCAGGATAAAATTTTTTTTTGAAATGTCATGTACTATAAATCTTTTCTGTTCAAATATAAATTCCAACCTACTGATTCTAAAGCATGCTGTATTTGTTCTATTTGTTCAAAATCATATTTGGATAATATTGATGACAATTGGTTAGATATATCATCATTTAATAATAGAACAATTTTCTGACCTCTGTTGGATAAAAATAATTTTATGGATCTTCTATCACTTTCATTTGGTTTTCTTTCTATCAATCCTTGCTTTTGAATTCTTTGTATATTTCTTGTCATCGTGCTAATATCTACTCCCAACTTTTCTGATAAATCAGAGACTGAAATCCCATCAAAAGGAACATATAATATTAATAGAGACTGTGCTAAAGTTAAATCATATTTAGATGATAATTTTCTTAGAAGGGCAAAATAATTGAGACTAATATCTGATAAATGTTCGGCAAAATTCATAGTTGTATGTTACAAACAAAAAATTGATTTTTTTAATTTTTTATTTTTTACATAAATATATTTGTTTTTCACTGTTCTCAGAAAAATTTGATGAATCATAATCACCATAAAATTGATTTACGTTTATTTTATTTTCAACTAATAAGCTATGTATTATATCGGGAAACAACATCCTCATATCAAATTTATATGAATAAATATTTATATTTTTATCATTATAAAAATCCCACTTAATTGTGTTGACTTCAGTAATATAATTATATT
>CAZYFB010000003.1:0-39157 GCA_964646655.1 uncultured bacterium | reverse complement strand
GATTTTCAGTCCTCTGCTCTACCAACTGAGCTATCCGACCAAAATAAAAATTTATCAAAACAAATAATAGCCCTAAATTAGAGATGATTAATTTAATATAATAAATATTTTTATGGAAATAATTTTAGCAACACACAATTTAGATAAAAGCAAAGAATTACAAGAATCATTAAGAGGTTCAAAAATTAAGATTCTAACATTATCAGATTTTCCTGAAATTGGAGAAATTGTTGAGGATGGTAATTCCTTAGAAGAAAATGCTTTTATTAAATCAAGAACAGTATTTAATCTAACTAAGATACCAACAATATCTGATGATACTGGTCTGGAAGTTGATGCATTAAATGGAGCTCCTGGAATATATTCAGCTAGATATGCTGGCATTAATGCTTCTTATACTGATAACGTCAATAAAATGCTTAATCAGCTTAAAAATGTTGATAAAAATTTAAGAACTGCGACATTTAAAACAGTAGTTACTTTTGTTAGTAATGATTTGGAACTTGTTTCTGAAGGAAGCGTAAAAGGTTTTATAACAGAAAAACCGTCTGGTAATAGTGGATTTGGTTATGATCCAATTTTTTATGTTATGGAAAAGAATAAAACATTTTCAGAAATGAATATAAATGAAAAAAAAGAATGTTCACATAGAGGCAAAGCAATTGCAAACCTTAAGCAATTATTTAAAGAAAATAATATTTTCTAGGTTTTATATATTTTTTCTGCCATGTTTTATTTTTTCTAATGAAATAAATTATATTTCAACGGAGTATAGTTTATCTTTTTATTTTAAATTTTTACCAAATATTCCACATCCATTTGATGAAAAAGATTTTTATTATGCTAATTATGAAAATTCGTATTCAGATAAGTATCTAAGTATTAACCATGCTTACAGAAAAAATAAAAAAATAAAATCTATTAAGAAGTTAAAAAGATTTAGAACTGACATTGAAGCTGGATTAAACAATAATACTTATTTAATGTTAAATACTCACCATGAAAATGATATTACTATCCCAGTAGCAGTAGATTTAAGCTGGTATTATAAAAATGCTATCTCTCATAATCAAAGATTCAAATTAATTAAAAAAATAAATAAAAATTTCACTTTAAAAAATAATAGAAGAA
Organism: uncultured bacterium; assembly: GCA_964646655.1. Taxonomy (GTDB): domain Bacteria; phylum Fidelibacterota; class Marinisomatia; order SCGC-AAA003-L08; family D37C17; genus TMED6. The sequence continues at coordinate 38,026 of CAZYFB010000003.1, read as the reverse complement.
ATATACCAGATGCAGCTTTAAAATTAATCAATCAAGATGTTGCGGGAACAAATGTTGCCCTTAATATTAGAGGTGATATAAGTGTAAATGGAGAAATTATTTTTGAAAATAAGGATTTAATTGCGCTCAATTCAAATGAAAATAAATCATGGGATATTGATATTGAACAAACTCAGCGATTTGATTTAGAAGGTAAGATTGGAGAAAAGTTATCCTTAAATGCTACACAAGATTCTGAAGCAGATTTTAATTGGGAGAATGATTTAACAATTAAATGGGAAGGTAATAGAAATGATATTCTTCAATTAGCTGAAGCTGGAAATATTAATTTAAGTTTACCTTCAACTCAGTTTGTAAGTGTAGGTAGTGGTAAAAGCGAAGGTTTATTTGGATTAAAAACTATACATCAGTTTGGACCCCTTGAAGTACAATCAATTATTTCTAGAGAACAAGTTAAAAAATCTGCAAAATCATTTTCAGGAGGACAAACATCAGAATGGAGCTTTATTAATGATTATAATTTTATTAAGGACAGATATTTTTTCATAGAAGAAAAGTTTAAAAGTCAATATTATCCATTGAAAATAAATAATGGCAATCTAGTTCATTCATATAATCCAAATGGTATAATATTTGATTATGAAGTTTATAAAAAATCTATTACTTCTAATGATGATGGAGTTCTTGATATAGTTTATGGGACAGCATTTATCAATCCTTTGGATTCAACATCAACTCAAATTTCAGGAAACTGGAAAAAATTAATAGAAGGACAAGATTATGAAATAGATAGATTATTAGGTTATGTAAGGTTAAATAATATAAGCAGTCAGGAAGCTGTTGCAATTAGCTATGATTATGGAAATTATGATTTTACAACAGGCACTTATATTAAAGATTCACTTTTAATTAATGGAACTGATTTAGAGTTAGTATATGATATTTGTTTAGATGAAGATTATAATCAAACTGATGATATTTGTGATTTAGATGGAGATGGTGTTACAGTTGAAGGAATAGATTATATTGAATTAAATGGTAATCCTGAATTCCAGCCACAAGAGCCCAAACCAATTTCAATGAAATTAGTGAAAATGGATAGTCCAACAACTCCAAACTATGATACTTGGCCTTTAATGTTTAAAAATGTTTATTCATTAGGTTCTTCTATTTCTGATTTAAATTCTTTAGAGTTAGATATTGTTTATAATAATGCAGGTCTAGAAGAAACACATAGCCAAGTTAATAATTTTCAATCATTTTTAACAATTTTTGGTTTAGACACTAGAAATTCCAATGGTGATGAAATTCTTGATTCAAGCAATGAATTTTATACTGGTGATGGTAAAATAGATAATAATACGGTATTAATTAATCCAATTTATGGTGAATTATTTTTGCCTAGCCATTTACCTTTTGCTCATGATAATAATCCAAGAACAGATTATGAAGTTGCATGTGAAGTTGGTTTAGAATTTCCTATATACATTACCCCTCAAGAATGTGAAGAAATTGGTGGTCAAATTATAGATGAAATTTTTAATTATACAGACTTTACAAATTCAAATATTTACTGGGGAATTAACAGTGAAGATTTAGAATATTATTTGGATACAGATTTAGATGATCAAAATAATGACTTTTCAATTTCAGATGATGGGCCGGCCATGTATTATTCTGTTGATAATCAAGAAATCATTAGTGAACATGAATTTATGATTAAATACAAACATTCTTCAGGAAATTCTACCATAGATTTAGGCGGATTTATGATTGTTGAAGGAAGTGAAACTGTTACACTTAATGGTACAATTTTAAATAGAGGTGTTGATTATACCATAGATTATTTTTCAGGAACTGTAAACTTTATTAATGCAGATGCTATGCTACCAGGGGCAAACATTAACATTACATATGAAGAAAATGAATTAATTTCTGTAGATCAAAAACTATTATTTGGAACCCATTTAAAGTATGGGTTTGATTCACAAAATTTCATTAGTGGAGGACTATTTTATTATGATCAATCAATAATGGATGAAAATGTTGAAATTGGATATGAGCCAATGAGAAATTTCATATGGAACATAAATGGTAGATATGAAAGAGAATTGGAGAGATTAAACAATGCTCTAAATAAAATTTCATTCATAGATGCTTCAGCCCCATCCAAAATAAGTTTTGAAGGTGAATTTGCAGAAGTATATCCAAACCCAAATCCATTAGGTCAAGGTTTTTTAGATGATTTTGAAGCATCAAAAAGATCTGTTTCATTAAATTTAAGCGCTAGAGGATGGAAAGAGTCATCTGCACCTTATGATACATTAGGAAATTTAAAATCTCTTGATTTAAAGGAACAAATGATATGGTATAATCCTTATAATGAAATTCAAACAACTGATATATGGCCCACTCAAGAGACATCTAGTCAGGCTGGTAATGCATATACAAAAACATTATGGTTAAGACCTTTATTTCAAAATCAAGAAAATGAATTGGAAGCATGGAATGGAATCACTACATCTCTTTATTCTAGTGATTATGATTTAAGTCGAAAAAAATATTTAGAAATTTGGGTGAATGCAGAAAATTTTGAACAGGATGAAGTGAAATTGCATATAGATTTAGGTCATGTTTCAGAGGATATAAATCAAGATAATTATTTAAATACTGAAGATTTAGATGTATATGGTAATGGTTGGGGCGATAATAATTTATCAGATGAAGAAGATATAGGTTTAGATTTATGCCCAGATTTATATGAAGATGGAAATGGGGGATGTAATTGTAAATATAGAGACGATACCTATTCAATAAATATTAACGAATGTACTAGTGATGATGAAAATCCAAATGAAGAATTTGACCCAAATGGTGATAATTGGTGCTACAATAGTTCTGAATGTTCTGATATTAGTTATTATAGACAATATAATGGTACTGAGGGAAACGCAGATTTAGGTAGATATCCTGATACAGAAGATTTAGATAAAGATTATAACCTAGATATTAGAGATGATTATTTTACAACTTCTATTGATCCTGCCAGTGATGAATATGATGAATATATAGCAACAACAAAATGGAAATTATTTAGAATTTTACTTAATGATTTTGTACCTAGAGGGGATTCAACTATTACATGGAATGATATACGACATGTAAGATTATGGGTTGATGGGGTTACTCAAAATAATTTTGAAGATGAAGATAATCCTAGAGCAATAAAAATAGCAAAGCTAGAAATTGTAGGAAATGAATGGTTAGAATTAGGAAGCACTAATATTTCTGAAATTGCATCTATAGATGATGATGAGTTTATTGATGAACCATATTTTGCTGTTTCAGTTTTAAATACTCATGATAATCCAAACGAATATGAACCTCCTAATAATGAAGTTCAAGGAGAATTAGATCAAGTCAGTGGAATTAGAATGAAAGAACAATCCTTAGTAATGTCATTTGAAAAAACAGATAATTTTGAAGGAGGAATTGAGTCTGATCAAGCAATAGCTATTAAAAAGAGCTTTTCAGCATTACCAATGGATAAAAAAAATAGTTTTTTTGCTTACGAAAATTTAAATATGTTCGTCTATGGAGATCAGGATACAGTATCAGGAGGTAATTGGCAGAGCGATATTACAAATGTTGAGTTATTATTTAGATTTGGTAAAGATGAACAATATTATGAAATTCGACAACCCATATTTGAAAAGTGGGATTTTAAAAATCATATTAACATAAATATAGATCAATTGACAAAATACAAACTACAGATATCATTAGAAGAATATGAGGATACGGGTTTAGATGGATGCTTTAGTACTATTGAAGATGGTTATGGTTCATGTTTAGACACCTTATCTTTTTCATACATTTGTGAATCTAATGAAAATTTAGATATAGAAATTAATCCAGAAAGATGTAATGATTATTTGATGTTACCACAAAATTCAGTTTTGAGAGATTTATTTGACCCTAATAATGATGACTTTATAAGTGAGCCTATTAATGGTAATGATATTAATATAAATAATAGAACAGAAAATAATTATCAGTATGACTGTTTGGAACCATTTTGTGATATTTCTTCTGATGATTATGTTGGTGAGCCATTTGATGACTTGAATGAAAATTATCAATTTGATCCTCCACCAGCATTTTATGACCCTTCAAATGATGTGTGGGTCTGGAACGAAAATATTCAGAATGTTTGTAATTATTGTGATGAATTAAGAATTAAAGGTACTCCATCAATAAATAATATCGAGTTTATTTTAGTAAGTGTACTCAATAATACAGATCAAACTGTATATGGAAACGTTTGGCTTGATGAACTTCGTATGACAGGTGTTAAAAAGGAAAAAGGTCAAGCATTTAGGCTTAAAAGTTCTATGAATTTTTCAAATTTATTAAGCATTAACTCATCATATGAACAAAAAGATGGAGATTTTCATTTATTGCAAGAGAGATTGGGAACTGGAGACAATCAAAGATCAATTGCATTATCTGCTAAATTATCTTCAGGAGAATTTTTACCAAATGAATGGGGTGTTAAAGTTCCAATAAATTTAAATTATAATTATGACATATCATCTCCTAAATTTTATCCAGGTAGTGATATATTATCTGGAGGATTAGAAAATGCACCTGAAGAAATAAAAACAATTAATGAAAAAAAATCTATTTCTACTTCATTTGATAAAAATTCAAAAAGTGAAAATCTATTATTAAAGTATACTATTGACAAATTGAAGCTTAATTTTTCATTTATAGATAGATATAAATCAACTCCTACAGTTGCTAGTGAAATATCAAATGACATATCAATTTCGACTAGTTATGATTACAATTTTTCAGATAAAAATTTTGTACAACCATTTGTCACTTTAAATTTTCTACCTATTTTTGGAAAACAGGTTTCAGAAACCAGGCTATATTGGTCACCTGAAAATTTTTCAACTTCACTTAATTTATCTGAACATAATAAAATCAGCACTCAAAGAACAGGTTCAATCACTCCAACCTATTCTTTGAATTTAGATAGAAAATACAAGTTGAATTATAGAGTCACTAAAAATATTAAATTTAGTTTTCAAAAAGATTTAAATAGTAATTATGATGATATCTTTTTACCAGATGGTCAAGATTTATCTTCAAATATTTCTAATGTTTTAACTGGATTTTTTAAAAAGAATGGTGAAGGTTTTGGTTTAGTTAAAAGTAAGTCTGAAGGATTTAATATTAATTTTATTCCTGATTTTATGGACTGGTTAAATCCTAATTTAAAATATTCATCATCATACTCTTGGGCATTATCAACCGATCAAAATTCAGCCAATATTGGTTCAAATGGTAGCTTAACAAGCTCAGTTGGTTTTTCTTTAACAGAACTGGTTGAAAATTATTACAAACCCGAAAAATCAAAATCTTCAAGCAGGAGAAGAGGTAGAGGTTCTAGTCCTAGCTCAAATGATGAACCCAAAGAAATCACTAACCCTTTATTAAAGTCTATTTTTGAATGGATTCATACATTTTCAGAAAGATTTTCTAAAATAAATTTAAATCATACTTATAAAGTAAGTAATACTCATGGGAATATTTTAGTTAACGAAGATCCTAACTTTTATTATAGATTTGGTCTGTCTACTTCTCCTCATAATGGGTCTACTGCATATAATGATAGTAGTGGTTCAGTAAATTCCTTTTATAATCAATATACAAATGATTTTAAAATAAGCACAAATTTAAGTTTGACAAAAAAAATTCAAGCAAGTTTAGATTTTAGAGATAATAGAGTTTTAACTTTACAGTCTTCTTCTGACCCTACTGAAAATATTTCAAGAACTTATTTCCCAATTGGAATTAGAGGCAATGAAGGTTTTCCAATTTTTAATTGGAATATCAATTGGAGTGGTGTTGAAAAATTATTTTTTCTAGATAAGATATTTAGATCAATAACTTTACAACATACATTTAATGGTGACTATAATGCCAGTTATAAAGATGGAGAACTTTTAACCTGGGGTTACAGTAGAAATTTTTCACCCTTTTTTGGATTCACGGCCAAAACAAATCATAAAAATCCATATACATTTAGAATAAACTATATTAGAACATTATACATTACAAATAGTGGTACATCTACTGAACAAAAACATACAAATCAATTAAATGGACGTATAGATTTCAATAGAACAGGTGGAATGCGAATTCCAATATTCTTTTTTAGAGATTTCAACATTGAAAATGATATTAATTTTGGAATTGATTTAACTTATGACAATTCCGAAACATTAATGACTTCAGTAATAATAAGTGATGATTCAGATTTCAATCAACAAGATTTATCAAAAACTTTATCAATTAAACCAAGAATCAGCTATAGTTTCACTAATTATATTACTGGTGATTTTTATTTTAATTATATATACACTGAAAATAAAACAACTGGCAGTACTGAAGAAAGAGATTTAGGTTTTAATGTAAGAATTAAAATCAAAGGATAGATTATATGATATACATACTTTTAATAAATTTCTTATTTTGTTTTTCGTTAGAGTTTAATTCTGATAGCGCTTTTAAATATATTGAAAAGCAATGTGAAATTGGACCTAGATACCCAGGAAGTGAGGGGCATAAAAATTTAATAATCTATCTAAATAATCATTTTACCAGATATGCTGATAGAGTAGAAATTTTCAATGATATTATTTTACACCCAGTAACAAATAAAGAGATAAATATTTCAAATTTTTTAATAAAACATAACCCTGAATCTCAAGAAAGATACTTATTTATGGCTCATTTTGATACTAGAGATAGAGCTGATAAAGATACTAATCCAAAAAATTTAAACATACCCATCATGGGTGCAAATGATGGAGCAAGCGGAGTAGCATTATTAATGGAATTATCAAAAATTATTCATGATAATCCATTAAAGAATATTGGTATTGATATTTTATTAGTTGACGCAGAAGATATGGGTACATCAGGAAATCCACAGGAATGGGGTTTAGGTACACAATCATTTGTAAAAAGTTATAAAGGTTTGCTTCCAAAAAGTGCAATTTGCGTTGATATGATTGCAGATAAAAATCCCATCTTTAAAATAGAAGGGTTTTCTTATAAATATGCAAAAGATTTAGTTTATGAGATATGGAACCTTGCACAAGAATTAGGGCATAAGGAATTTGTTTGGCAACTTACATCACCAATTTATGATGATCATTACTATTATTATAAAGGGACTAATGTACCATCAATAGATATTATTGATTTTGATTACCCCCATTGGCATACTATAGATGATACAGTAGAAAATTGCTCACCAAAAGGATTAAAAATTGTTGGAAGTGTTTTATTAGAATATATATACAGAAAAGATAGTAAATGAAAAATATATCTCAAAAATCTTGGTTTAGTCTATCTATTAAAAATAATAATTCAATTAATTTAGATTTTTTATATTTCAAATTTTATAAATATTTAATAGGCACAACAGAGCTAAATGGAAAATATATTTTCTATTTTGATTCAAGCAATATAAAGATTGTAAAAAAAATATTAGATTCAAAATTAAAAGAATTTCATTTTGAAATAAAAAATTTAAAGTATGAAAATTGGCATAAAAAATATCAAGAAAATTTCCAAATTATTGATATAAACCATAAATTAAAAATTGTTCCTGATTGGTATGATATTGATTATAATCATGATATTGACTATATAAGAATTGTACCTGGAATGGCTTTTGGAACAGGACATCATGAAACTACCCAACTTATTATAAAATCTTTGTTAGATATAATTAAGCCTGGGTTTAAAATTTTAGATTTAGGTGCTGGAAGTGGGATATTAAGTATTGCAGCATTAAAATTTGGTGCTTCTTATGTCAAAGCTATTGAATATGATCAAGATTGTGAAGAAAATTTTATTGAGAATATGATTTTAAATAATATCAAGTCAAATTATTCACTAGAGATCAATGATGTTTTGTTGAATAAGGACTTTTCTTATGATTTGGTAGTAGCCAATATAAATAAAAATGTGATTCTAGATTTATTACCTATCATTTATAAATATAAAAAAAATAAATTTAAAATTATTTTATCCGGTTTATTATTAAATGATGAGAAAGTTGTAGTTAAATTATTGAGTAAGTTAGATTTTAAAGTTTTAAATACAGTAAAAATGGGAGAATGGCTTTGCCTTATTGTAGAATAAGTATTTTTTCATTGATTTGTTTTTTATTTTTTTCATGCATTAATGAAGATATCAATGATTTACCAGAAATAAATGATTTTTACTATAACAACGTAGCTGCATTTCATGCAGATTATAATAGTATAGATTATAAGTTGTCAGTTTATATGGAATTTTTAGATTATTTAGATGATATTGAATCTATATCTGGTATTATTAAAGAAGATAATATTATTTATCATGAATTTGAATTAGGTGTTACAGATATGAATTCTAATATATACATTTATGAAAATAACTTAGTTGATGAAAATAATAATCCAGCTTTACCTCAAGACATCTATTTATATGATTTAGAATTAACAATTAGATTTTCAGATCAAAGTACATATTCATTTAATAATGATTTAACTACTTCAATTGCACCTGAGATTATAGAAATAGAGATACCAAATATTTATCAAATAGATCAAACCCAATGGACTATTCTAGATTTAAGATTAAAAATTAAAGAATTAAATTATTTAAATAATATTGAAAAAGTAAAATATGAAATCAAAAGAACACTACTTAATGGATGTGATGTTGAATGTGTTATTGATGATGATTGCGATCAAGATATAATTGAAGAAGATTACATATCTGATCAAACATGGATTTTTAATTATACAGAATCTTTATCAGATACTATATTTATTTATGATGAGGAAATCTTGATAAGGCCTATAGATGGTTCAGCTTTCTATGAAGAAGAAGAGCTAATATTTAATGAAACTGATTGTGGAAGAACTGGTATTATTGAATTTAAATTTGTAGTTGAAGATAGAGATGGTTTAAAAGACGAGATTGAGGGAATAATCTTGGAGCTTGTAGAATGAAAATCATAATATATTTTTTGTTATTTCATCACGCTTTAAGCAGTAATTTGGAATTTCATTTAGATTATAATTATCAAAAATTTGAATATCAAACTGATTATTCATATTCTGATTTATATAGTAATGCTATATATGAAATGACAAATGATAATTTTGAATTACAAGATACTATATGGTTAAGAACTGGAGCAGGTTTATCTTTTGTTACTTTTACAAATGGTAGTAACCCTCTATTTAATTCTATTTCAAATACAGATTTACCTGAGGGTGGTAGCCCGGCATATATTATAAAAAATAATATAATGGCAATCTCAGGTGCAAAATCCATTTACCAAAATAGTAGATATAGACCTATGGGCACAGGTGTTTCATGGTCAAATGATCAGGGCAATACTTGGAGTTATATTAATCAACCTTTAGATGATACTGAGTCATCATATACATGGGTAAATTGGGGAAATCAGGATAGCGTAAGATTTAAATCCATTACAACACAAATATATAATGTATCATATGATTTAGAAGAATATAATGGATATATTTATGCTACAAGTTTTGCAGGGGGTTTAAGAAGATTTGATTCCACTTTACCTAATCCTGAATGGGAGCTCATACCTTTACCTAAAGATAATCAAACAAATTTATTATGCAATAACATTGATACTGATAGCTATGAATATAACCCTGTGGACCCTCCAGATGGTAACGATAATCATAAGGCTTTTTCAGTATTTATTGATGAAAATATAATTTGGGTAGGTACAGGAGATGGTATAAATAAAGGTATAATAAATGAGGAAAATAATTGTATTGACTGGATTCACTTTAATGAAAGTAATGGTATGGGAGATAGATGGGTTATTGGTATAAGAAATCAGATTTTAGAAAACAATACAAATCGTTTATGGGCAGTAAGCTGGGATCCCTCTCTTAATAGATCTATACCTCATAAATTAACTTATACTGAAGATGATGGATTAACTTGGCAATTTACATCATTTTTTGAAGGTATAGGAGCAATTGTATATGATTTAAGTTTTGATGGTGAAAATATTTTTGCCTCTACAGATAAAGGTTTGTATAAAAATGAAGGAATAAATTTTGAATTATGGATACCATATCAGATTCAGGATCAAAATCAAAGTATATTAACAGATGTTATATACAGTTCTAATGTGAATGAAGTTAATGATAATAAATTTTTATGGGCTGGTTCTCCAGATGGAATTTTTTACAGCATTGATAACGGTTATAATTGGACAATGTATAGAACATGGAATAAAGCAAACGATAATATCAATCTATCTGCATATCCAAACCCTTATTACGTTAATGAAGGTTATAATCGTGTAAGAATTGGATTTGATTATAATTCAAGCATTAATCCAGAATTAAACATTTATGATTTTAGTATGCAACATATTATAAATCTAAATAATGTAGAAATAATTGGAGATAATGCACAATTTATTTGGGATGGACGAAATAAAAATAATGATATTGTTTCAAATGGTGTTTATTTTTGTAGATTAAAGTTAAATGGAAAGTACTATTGGACAAAACTGATGGTAATCAAATGAGAAATAAATACCTTTATATTATTTTATTGAGTTTTATATATTCCTCAGCTGGCGCAAGTTATGAATATGGTCATAGCGCTAGATCTGTATCATTGTCATCATCTTTAGTTGCAGATAATTATAATAATTTAAATTCATTTATTAATCCAGCTTCTCTTAATCAGAGTAAAGGAAAAATTTATGGATTATCATATTTTATAATGTCACTAGACAGATCATTGCAAACATTCTACTATTCACAAAAATTAGCTGGTAATGCTGGGGTATCTGCTGCAATTTTAAGAACTTCCAGTGGAGAGTTCATGGGAAGAGACTCATTTAATAATCCAACAAATGAATTATCAAATACAGAATATTACGGATTATTATCCTTTGGGGTAGGAACAAAAAACGGTACAGGCATTGGTTTAAGTACGAGAATTCACTATTCAAATTTATATGTTAATGAAAATCATATTGATAAATACACAGGAAATTCTATCACACTAGATTTTGGTGGAATTATTAATATTAATCCAAAATGGCGGATTGGATTTAAGTTTCAAAACTTTTTAAATCCTTACCTAAATTGGGACATAGATAGAGGTGATGGATTATCTAATTCTTACGAAGAAGTATATCCTTCAATTATTTCTTTTGGTAGTATGTTTAACATAAATCAAAATTCTAAATTATTTATACAACAAGACACTTATGATAAATCCAAATTTAATCAAACAAAAATTGCATATGAGTATTTAGGTTTTGATAATTTTGATTTAAGATGTGGCTATGATTTTAATAAAGATATAACTTTAGGTTTTGGATATAATTTTTATATTAATCAACTCCCAATCATATTAGATTATGCAGTGGATTTTGGAAATCAGGGAGAAGGTTTGAGTCATTTATTTACATGGAGTATTGGATTGAATGAATAAGTATGTAATTATATTGTGGGTGCAATTTGTTTTTTCTTTTGGTGTAGAATCTATTTCTTTACCACATAATGCAATTGAAATTGCCTCATCAAATAGTGGTTTAGCGAACTCTCAAAATATAGGTTTTAATTTTTCTAATATTGGAAATACAAGCAAAGGATTTAAAATATCATCAATAAATTGGTATCAAAATATAAAAGGTGGCAATATTGAATATCATTGGAGCGGAAAAAATCATCACTATATAAGCTTATTTAATTTATCAGCTGATGATATTGATTTAAGGTATCTTACACCTTCTGAAAATCCGATTGATATTTTTAGTATTCACCACGTTCTTTTTTCTTATGGCTTTGGAACAAAATTAAAAGAAAATATAAGAATTGGAATCAAAACAAACTTAATATACAATCAATTATACACAGATGAGTCAACAGGTTATAATTTTGATTTTGGTTTATCTTATGATTATAACAATGATTTATCATTAGGTATTGCCTTAAATAATTTAGGCATCGAAAAAACAAAAAATGAATCATTAAATTATCCTTTAGAGGCTGGAATTGGAATTAGTTATCATTTAAAAGATATAAAATCCACATTTCATTCAGATTTTGTCTATCATGAATCATTATCTAATGATTTAGCATTAAGACTAAGCTCAACAACTCAAATATCAAATTTTAATTTTATAGCTGGCCTATATCATACAAGCGATAAAACTGAATTTTCCTGTGGTTTAACATTTAGATATAGAAAGTTTGAATTAGATTATGGAATATCATTTCATCAAGCTTTAGGTTCGCCTTATATTTTTTCATTAAAATATGATATTTAATTAGACGTTTTGTATTATATTAAGTGTCCAAATAAAATTACTATTTCAGGAGAAAAAAATGCAAAATTTTATACTTTCAATAATTCTAATTTCTTTTTCATTATCAAATACTTATAGTTGGGAAGATGGTGGAACAATTTTAGGCTCTTATGGCAATTTAGCAAATGTTGAAAATGTAGGTGAGACAGATGGGATATCACCTTACGATGGAGATTATATGCTAACTGTTTCTGAGTCACCTATTGATGGCACACCACAAGCATTTATTGCATGGATTACAGATATTTCTGAAGGCGATCAAATTACTGCATGTTTTTATGGTTATGATACCACAACGGGATCAGCTCCTTCAATGAGAGTATGGGGAAGTTGGACAGCAAATGACGATATTAATTCGTATGCAGGTTCAGCTGATGGTAACGAAGAATATACGGCTGGTACAGGATGGGACCAAGTGTGTCATACTTTTTCAACATCACAAGAAAATTGGGAATCAGGAGAAGCCCTTGTTGTTCAGGCTCGATTATACAGTAGTTCATCTGGACCTGATCCGACAAAATATTTTATCGATTTAGTTTCTGTAGAAACTACTTCAACAACTGCAACCATTAATTTTCCTGCTCCGGTTGAAGGTTTGATTGCTGATGCTGGAGATAACCAAACTGTTGATGCAGGTACAGTAGTTACATTAGATGCTTCAGGTAGTTTAAATACTAATGGTGATGTAGCAGCTTATTTTTGGGAACAAACTTCAGGTGTTGCTGTCAATCTAGATGATGAAGAGTCTATGACTCCAAGCTTTTTAGCTCCAAATGAATCAACAACATTAAATTTTGATTTAACAGTATATGATTTAGATGGTAATGAATCAACAGATTCTGTAATTATTACTGTAATAGCTTCTGCTGGTACACTTACAATTTCTGAAGTTCAAGGTGAGACAAATTCCTCTCCATATGCTGGACAAGTTGTAACTAGCAGTGGAATAGTTACAGGTAGAGCAGAAAATGGATTTTTTATTCAAGACGAATTTGGTCCTTGGAATGGTATTTGGATAGTAGATTTTGGAAACGCTTCAGTCAGTGTTGGTGATGATGTTGAGGTAACTGGTTTAGTTGAAGAGTATTATGATTTAACTGAAATAGTGATTGCTGATGGAGGTAGTTATAATGTTCTTTCAAATGGTAATTCATTATTTAATTCAATTAATATTAATCAAGGTGAAGAGCAATATGAATCAGTATTGGTTACTATATCAGGAACTTGCGATGGACCTCCAAACGAATATGGTGAATGGACTTTAAGTGGCAATATGGTAGATGATTTAATGTATTCGTTTACACCGGTGACTGGTCAAGAATATACTATTACTGGACCTTTATCATATTCATTTGGAAATTTTAGAGTACTACCTAGAGATGCAAATGATGTTTTAGATGGGATACTTAATAACTCTGATTTAATTGAAGATTTTTCAATATTTAAGGCATATCCAAATCCATTTAACCCAACTATTTCTATAGATTTTTCATTTGAAGAATCACAATTTGTAGATATTTCTGTATATGATTTAATGGGTCAAAAAATAGATGTTTTATATAGTGGTTTTGTTTTAAAAAATATTGTTAATTCTATTGTATGGGATGCACAAAATTATAGTAGTGGTGAATATTTCGTACAAATTAAAGCAAACAATAATATAGAGTCTAAGAAGATAACACTTCTAAAATAATTAGGTAACCATTGAAAAAATATATTTTAATATTATTAGTTACTTTTGCTTTTTCAGGCAATGCAGATCATTTAGTTTTAAATAAAGTTTGCATTACACCTGACCAAGCTGAAATGATAGAAATATACAATCCTCTAAGTGAATCTGTTGATTTAAGCAATTATTATTTGTCTGATAGTAATAAATACTATCAATGGATAAATGGGGAATCAATTGGCAATTTTGACTTTTTAATTAAATTTCCATCAGGCACATCTATTCCATCTGAAGAAACATATATTGTTACAACGCAGACAAGTGAAGATTTTTTCAATTACTATGGCTATGAATCTAACTTAAGTATTCTAGATGAAAATTTAGAAGTTGTAGAATATGGCGTAAATCCAAATCTATCAGGATCAGAAGAAATGTTAGTATTATTTTACTGGGATGGAGAATCACAAATCATCCAAGATGTTGATTATTTTTTATGGGGTGATTATGATAAAGGAGTTTTTAAATCTGTAGATGATGGATATACATTTGATGATACAATTTTAGAAAATCAAAAATTTATAAGAAGTTATTTATCATCTGATTTTTATGATTCTTTATATGTAAGATTAAGTATTGATGAAGTTGAAGAAAATCAAAATGATGGTAATGGTATTACCGGTCACGATGAGACTAGTGAAAATTTTAATTTTTCTTGGTCAATTGAAGGTATTGAGAAAGAAATGTCTTTTTTAGATATTATTAATGGTGTTTATGATTGTGCAGGTAATTCTCAAGATGGGTGTCCTCTTGGTAGCTTAGATTGCCCAATTGTAAATCCTTCTGGTATGATTGTTGATTATTTTGACATCACTCAATTTGGTGGTCCTCATGCAGTTACCATTGAGGATGAAGAAGGCTTTAGAATTGAATTAACAATTTGGCCAGATAATTGGGATATTGCCAATGACCCTGAATATTCAAACTTATTAGAACCGCCTTATAATAGATATTTTGTTCAGGCATTAGGTAATGTTTTTGAATATAACGGTGAAAAACAAATTTTAGTTTGTGATGTTAATGACTTTGAGATTTTACAAAGTTATGATATGGAAGGTGAATTTGATGGTACCCAAACTTTTGATAAAGCAAGCATAAATCCAAGTCCATATGTTTTAGTGCCTAGTGCTAATGAAGTTTTAGATTTTTCATATTCATTTCCATCTAATTCTAGAGTGATTGTAAGAATTTTTGATTTATCTGGAAGATTTGTGACTACATTAGTTGATAAGTATTATGAATCATCAGGAACGGTTAACAGGCAAGAGTTTTATTCAGCTTGGGATGGTACTAATCAAATGGGACAAGTTCAAATGCCGGGAACTTATATAATGCATATTGAGGCTAGTAATTTTCAAACAGGTAAAACTACTATAGATACAGCACCAGTCGTAATAGGTATAAATAAATGAAACATATTTTAAGTATAATTTTATTATCAATTTCATTTACCCAGGTTTTTAGCACATATGATTATCTTGGTTCTAGATCAACAGCTATGTCTGGAGCTATTACTAGTGGAAATAACATTGAGTCAGGTATTTTTCATAATCCAGCACAACTATCAAATTATTCTGATATTACAATTATTAGCGGTTATAGTAATTTATATGGATTAGACTTTTTACCTTTATCTCACATTGGAATTTCAATTAATAATTATGCTATAAATTTTAAAAATATATCTACAGAGTTTGGTGGCAATACACTGTCATCAGAAACAACAGTAGGTATTGCAAAAGGCTTTGAATTATATAGTGATAGACAATCTTTAATTCAAATGGGTTTACGATTTAATTTGTATAATTATGAATTTGGACAAAGTGCAGGTACAGAAGGTGATGGTAGTAATGGTATGAATCTAGGTTCTGGTAGTGCTTCAGGAATTGACATGGGATTTCAAGGTGTACTAAACAAAAAGTATTATATTGCTTATTATATTAGAAATATAACATCATACATTGAGGGTTCAAATTTAGGTTTAAGTCTACCTGAAACTATGAGCATTGGCTTATCTTATTTGCCATATAAGGATTTAACTACAAGTTTAGATATTAATCAATTGTCAGGAAATTTAGATTCAGAAATTAGATTTGGTATAGAATATA
Organism: uncultured bacterium; assembly: GCA_964646655.1. Lineage (GTDB taxonomy): Bacteria > Fidelibacterota > Marinisomatia > SCGC-AAA003-L08 > D37C17 > TMED6. The sequence continues at coordinate 21,729 of CAZYFB010000003.1, read as the reverse complement.
AATTAATGGAATCATTTACAATAAGAACTGGTTTACAATCTAATCCAAATAGATTTTCTTGTGGATTTGAATTTGGAAATATCAAATTAGCTAATTTATATAGCTGTAATTTCTCATATAGTTTTTTAACTCATCACGTGTTACCTACGACTCATCAATTTTCTTTATCAGTAAACTTTTAGGTATGTATAAAAAATTTATATATTTTTTTTGCATAAATTTTTTATTAGCCTTTAATATTAATTCTGCATCAAATGAAGATTGGAAATCTTTAAATCAAGTACTTTCTCAAGAAAAAATAGATTTGATAAAAAATTATATGGATACTAATGGTTTAATTGATACCATATACGATCTAAATTTTATAGATGGAATTGATATAAATGATATTCAAAAAATAAAATCATATGTTAGTGTTTCCCCAATTGGCACTAAAGCATCTTTTTCTAAAAGATCATCATACAAGATAGAAAGATGGTTATCATCATCTGAAAATCAGGAAGGCCTTTCTGAAAATTGGCTCGATTTATTTTTTAATCCAATGAATGTAAATAATATGAATTATGATGATTTATATTCTCTGCCTAATTTAAGTCCAATTGATGTAACTGCAGTACTATTACAAAAAGAAAGAGGCTATATTAATGGTACTTTTGAATTGAAAAATTCACCTGGAATTAGTTATTACGGCTATAAAAATCTACGTGATTTTGTAAGTTTTAATGATATAGATAATAGTAAAGCTTATTTTAGGTTTTCAAGTATTGTAAGAAATACTCCATTGACAAGCACCCCAGATGATGATGCAAGTATAGTACAATTTTACAACCCTGAAATTCCTCAAGTTTTATCAAAATGGATTATTTCAAATAAACATATATCTTCAGGTTATCTATATAATAGAAATGTTGGAGAAGTTTCTGAAAATAGCACTCAGAAGTTTTATTTTTCGTTAAAAAAAATAAATCTAAATTCTTTTTTTAATTTTCAAATTGATAAATTAGTATTTGGTAATTTTACTGCTTCATTTGGGCAAGGCGTAGTATTTGAAAGTAGTGATTTTTTTAGTCCAAGAAAAACAGGTTTTGGTTTTTCAAAAAGATTAAGTGGTATTCACCAAGATGAAACACGAAATAGTCAATATACTTTAAATGGAATAGGATTACAATTATCAAATAAACTATTAAGATTAGCTTTGTTTGGCTCAAAAGATAAAAGAGATGCAATTATTAATGAGGATGGAAGTTTTTCATCTTTAATAGTTATGCAACCAAGACTGTCTTATGGCTTAGGCTATAATGGAGATACTACAGTATTTCACTCTTTAACTAACTCAGTTGAAGAGATAACTTTTGGTACAGACATAAGATTTTCACCAATTATTGGTACAAATTTAGGAATTACATTTTATGAAAGTTTATATGATAGGGTTTTAGATCCTCAAATAAGAGAAACTATAGTTGGTGGTCCCGACCCTGATTATTCTGGTGATACGTATTATTTAACATATCTTACAAATTCTGCAGACCCTGAAATAGCGGCAATGTATTCTAATTCCTCAAATGCTTCGGGAATATTTAGTTCATTTGATGATTTTGTAAAATCATCAAGAAAAGCTTTAGGATTTAATTTTTCTTCTGTAATTAAAAATATATCTATTCAAGGTGAGTATGGAGCATTGCTTGACGATTATAACATGAAAAATTTGAAATCTTCACCAAAAGCATCAGTATTGAGTAGCTTTTTCCAATTTGATAATTTTAATTTACTTTTATTTTATAGAAATTATGATTTAGAATATGATAATCCTTATCAAAGATCATTTTCAAATTATCAAAGATATAAAACTTCTATTTTAGAAGATTCATATTGGCTTGAAGATCCTGTATATGCATTTTTATATACAGCTAATCCACAGCCTCAAGCTGAAGAGGGTTTTTATATAAATTCTAGATATCAATTTCACAGAAATATAACTGGAATTTTACAGTCTGATCATTGGACTAGGAAAGCAGACGATGCTAAGTATTTTAGGACAGTATTATCATTACAGTGGAGACCAATATTTAAATATCGCATATATTTAAGACAAAAATGGCAGGCAAGGGGTACTTTTGACATTTTTCATCCAAGCCCTTATTATTCTAGAGAAACTAGAATTAGAGTAAAAATGATGCTTTCTAATTTTAATGAGTTAGAATTTTTATATGCTTTAGGATATACAACATTTTCTCCTAGACCAAGGTTAACAGATGGGCCATCAGGAGAAGATATGGTTATTGGTGATATAGGTTCACCAGATAGAACAATAGGAGTTACACTTAAATATAATGTTAGTGATAAATTTAAAATTAGAACTGGCTCTCTATATATTAAAGGTTTTACATGGTATTTTGGAGATAATGATTTTAGAATTTTTGATAGTGAATTTGGTGCTTTTCATCATTGGCTTTCATTTCATAGTTTGGTTAATCAAAGATTATCTTTCAATTTTAAATTTAGTTATACTTCAGATCACCCAATGACAAATATCACTGAAGCACAAACAGAACAAGGTAATTGGATTAATAATCCATGGGTTTCTAACAATCAATTCGATTATAAAATACAGGTAGATTATGCGTTTTAAAATTTTCTTTACAATTATATTTTTAAATTTAACATTAGCTCAAGCACTTTTGAATAGAGCTATTGGTGAAGAGTTAACTTATGGATCTGTAAGATCATTTGCTATGGGCTCCACACATGCAACTAGTGGTAATAATTCATCATTATTAAGGTTTAACCCTTCACTACTTGGCACAACTTTAATTAATAATCCATCTTTTATAGATATTCAAATAAACTTGAATTCAATTAGTGAGAGAAGAAGCATATTAGTTAAAGATTACTTTGGTGATTTTTTAACTTATGCTGATTATTTGAATAATGTAAATATGTATAATTTTTTTCAAGGTGGTTTTTTATCTAAAGTTGGTAACTTTACATTAGGAGCAGCCTATTTGCCAATAGCTTCATTTAATTATGATTATTCAGAAGAGGTTAGAGGAAGTGCTGATATTGAAGATGGTGAGGTTGGATTAAAAGATCCACTTGAAGGCTTTCATCAGTTTAATTCTTCTGGGACTTTAAACAGCATTTCGTTCGGTTTATCATACACAAAAATTAAAAAATCATCAGAGTTTCATTTTGGTTTATCCTTTAACCAAACATTAGATACTGAAATAAAAGATGTTTTTAGAGTTGATACACTAAGAAGTGAATTTGAAAATTTAGCTTTGATAAATAATTATTCATCTAACAATACTTATGGAACAAAAGATGTATTTTTAAATTTTGGAATAAGTTTTTTAAAAGATGATTATCTTTTAACATGTTCAACGGAACAAGACTTATTAATTCAAACAGCTAATTTTAATTCTTTTAATTTTATTGATTCTCTTGGAATTATATCATATTTAGATGAAACAAATACAAATTTTATTTTAGATGGAATTAATTTTTATAAACCCGCAAGATATAATTTGGGACTTTCATATAATCCAATTGATAATTCAAGTTTAACTATTAGCTCAGAAATAGAATATAATCAATTTAACGAAACAACATTTTTTAAAGATTCCAAAACATTCAAATTTGGCTTTGAATATATTTTACCTAGCAATGTTCCAATTAGAACAGGCATAATATATAAAGAGTCTTTTATGGAGACTTTACCTGATCAGTCTATTATTTCTGCAGGTTCTGGTGGTTCGTATGGTCAGTTACATTATGATTATGCTATTTCTTATACCTTCTTTGATTATTTTTACCCTGACCTATTTCTTTTAGATTCAGATAGCTATACAAATTTTGACCAAATAACAGATTCAAAATTTAATTTTACATTAGGTTTAAAATATTTATTAAAGTGAAAAAATTAATTTTATACATATTATTGCATACTATAGTTTCAAATGAAATTAGTATAGATTTGATTACAACTAATGACATCCATGGCGTAGTTGATAAGCAAACTGCATATTTTATGAACCCTGAATATCCTCCAACAATTATTGGGGGTGCCGGATTTTATAAATATTTAGAAGATTTAAAAAATGATATTAATGTGAACACATTAATACTAGACGGAGGAAATTTCTTTCAAGGAACTAATTTTGGTATGAATGATAAGGGTAAGACCATGGTTGAGTGGATGAATAAATTAGAGTACGATGTATTTGTACCAGGTCAATATGATTTTATTTTTGGAGTAGAAAATCTGAATAATATTTTGAAAGATGCAAACTTTTCAATTGTAGGTGCAAATCTAGATTGTAATGATTGTATTGAAAATTTAAAGCCATATGTTATTAAGGATATAGATGGTATTAAAGTTGGAATAATTGGTATTGTTAATTCAGAAATTTCTGAATTGGTTCCAAATTCTAAGCTGAATGATATTTCTATAGAATTTGAAAAAGATGCTTTAAAAAAATGGGTTCCAGAGATTAAATCAAAAGGCGCTGATATTGTTATTGTACTAACTAGTTCTGGCGTGCCTTGGGATAGGGAAGAAGTATATGATAATTTTATCAACAGCAAAAATCCAAATCAATCGTTAAATGCAATTGAGATGGGATATTATGCTGATGGAGTTGATTTGATTGTATCAGGAGGAATATCTAAAGGTTATAAAACAGCATGGTATGATCCTAACTCTCATGTTTTTACTATTCAAAATTATGGAAATGGAACTAGTTTTGGTCATTTAAAGCTTAAAATTGATAGCAAGAGTAAAAAGTTTATAGGCATAGACTATGTAAATAATAATGAAATTTCACACACTTTATTTTCTGATGATTTTGAACCTAATAGAGAAATACAAGCATGGATAGAAAATAAAATTGTTTCAATTGATAAGAGTAAATCTTTTGATATTAACACTATATCTAAATTAAAAAATGAAGATAGTAATAATTGGGAGGTACCTTCATATAATACTGATGAAGGCATAGAAATCATCACATGGAATTGTGAGTTTTTCCCTGCTGCAAATGACTCTACAATTAACTCATTATCAGAAATTGTTAAGGATATTGATGCAGATATTATTGCCTTTCAAGAAATAAAAAAAGCAGGTTGGTTTGAAAAATTAATGTCTAGATTGCCTGATTACAATTATGTTATATCACTCCAAGCTTCTTTCATGGATTTAGCAATCATTTATAAAAAAGATCAATTCAATTTTATATCCCATACAGAATTATTTTCTGATAATGATTATAATTTTGCGGGAAGGCCTCCTTTAAAGCTTGATTTAAAACATATTAAATCAAATACAGTCTTTAGTGTAATTAATTTACATATGAAGTGTTGTGATTCAGGACTAAAGAGAAGACAAAAAGCATCAAAAATGCTGTATGATTATATTATTGATTATGATTTACATGATAATTTTATAGTACTTGGTGACTGGAATGATGACTTAAAAGATAAAGAAAATGAACATTGTTTCTCTCCATTTTTAAATGATGAAAATTATTATTTTGTTAATGAGAGTATTGTGTGGGATATGAGTCAAGCAAGCTATCCTAAGCATCCATACTTTAGTTTTTTAGATCATATTTTAGTTAGTAATACATTTATTGATTCTGATAAAGTAAATAATGTGCTTACTATACCAATGGATGATTATATGAATGGTTATGATATTTATGAAAAATATATTTCTGACCATATGCCAGTTTTGCTTTCATTTAATATTAGCTTGAACAAATAAACACTAATTATTAAATTATTTTATGAGAATGTTCATTTATAAATATATACTATTTATCTTTTTATCTTTAACTGTGAGCCAGTCAAATCATCCTTATCCTCCACTTAATTTGATAACAATCCCTACTTCAGGAGTTTTGCCATATGGAAATTATTCTCTTGAAGGACTTTTAATTGATAATGGTGGAATGGTTCCTAAATTATCAATAGGTTTATCACAAAAATTAACTCTTGGTGTTTCTTGGGGCATACAAAATTTAATTGGTGACAATAAAATATCTTTCAATAAGGATTACCCTGAATATCATTTTAAATATAGACTTTTTGATGAAGATTTAGTAAAGCCAGCTGTTGTTATAGGTTTTGATTCGCAGGGAAGAGGACGATACAGAGAAGTAATTAATCAAGATAATTCCGAATCATATTTTAGATATCAACATAAATCTTTTGGTTATTACTTAGTAGCAAGTAAAAATTATCTTTTTATGGGAAATTTAGGTCTTCATGTTGGGCTTAATAAATCATTAGAGTCTTATGATGACGGTGATATTAATTTATTTATTGGAATTGATAAGGAAATTAATAAATCAATCTCATTTATGATGGAATATGATGCTATGCTTAACGATAATGATAATGAATACGATTATGAGGAATTAACCATAGGTAAAGGAATTGGATATCTTAATGCAGGTGTTAGATGGTTAATTGCTGATAATATTTTAGTTGAGTTAAATTTTAATGATATCAATAGAAACCAAAAAATTTCACAAACGGCTCATAGAGAATTTAAATTTATATATTCTAAGAAATTCTAATTTCTTCATTTATGAATCCTTCATATCTTATTAAAAATAAAGCCTACGAATTAGGTTTTTCAAAAGTTGGTATTGCTAAAGCTAAATTTTATGAAGCTGAGGAATATAATTTAAATCAATGGCTTGATAATGGTTTTCATGGTACGATGCAATGGATTGAAAAAAGAAAAGAGGAAAAATCTAACCTTTTCAAATACTATCCAAATTCAAAATCTGTTATATCAGTTGCAATAAATTATTTTACTGGAAGATCTACTGATTATTTTCAAGATTATAAAATATCAAATTATGCATGGGGTGAAGATTACCACCTTTTAGTAAAAACTAAACTATATCAATTATTGGATTTCATTAAAAAAATAGACAAATCATATAATGGTATATGTTGTGTTGATACTTCTCCAATATCTGAAAAATTATGGGCCCAAAGAGCAGGTTTGGGATGGATTGGTAAACATACAAATTTAATTACAAAAGAATATGGTACTTGGGTTTTTTTGGGTGAAATCATAACTGATTTTGAACTGGATTATGATAATGAATTCAAAACAGATTTATGTGGTCTTTGTACTGCTTGCATTGAAGCATGTCCAACTGATGCGATAGTGGAAGAATATAAATTAGATGCAAACAAATGTATTTCTTACCAAACCATTGAAAATAGGGATGATATTCCATTAGCTTTTAAAGATAAAATGAATAACTGGATATATGGATGTGATATATGTCAAGATGTATGTCCTTGGAATCATAGATTTGAAGAAATAACAAATGAGACTGCTTTTCATCCAAGAGATTTTTTAGTTAATAAAAATATTGATTACATATATAATATGTCTGCTGAAAAATTTTCAAAGTTTTTTAAAAATAGTGCTATGAAAAGAGCAAAGTTAAAAGGACTTAAGCGTAATATTGATTTCTTGAAAAATTAATCTATTTTAATAATATTTAAGAAGAATGCTTTTGAATAGTTTGATGTAAATAGTCCATATCCACCTTCTATATTAGAATCTGGAATAATGTACTGATTTTGACCTAGTGGATCACCACTTAAATAGTCATAATAAGCCTGATCAGATGATTGCACTACAATTAAATGTTTTCCGTAATAGTTAAAATATAGCCACATGATCGGAGTTGGACTAGTTTCAACAGTCCATATAAATGGATTTAATAGATAAGGATTATAGTTTTCATCTCTAAAATAAGGACCTTTCCAAATATCAAACACAGCTGTTGTATCATAAAAGGTATTTATTAAAGTCATATCTTGAATATTATTTTGGTTATAATCAAAATAACTTCCATCATCATTTGATGGTTCTACTCCCATCTTATCTTCTTCTAAGGCATAAGATAAAATTCTGATAGCACTAGGATCTACATTGTCACCTGATAACTGATCTACAATATTTAATACAAAATAAGGTTTAGATGCAAAACTACCAACAGAGCATCCATATCTGGACATCTCAATTGAACTTATAGTTCCATCTGAAATATATGATTCAAGTATATCTGGGTTAAATATCCATATCCCATTTGTTTCATTATTTATGTAGTCAAAATTATCAATGTTAATTTCATCTATATTTTGTAATTCACTATTCCAATTTTCACCAGCATTTTGACATGTAGTTTCACCATAAATAGAGGGGTCACTACACTCTTCACAATTGTAAGCATCTTCAATACTTTCAATTGAAAGATAATCTGGTGTGGTGGTAGAGCCATTAACTTGATAATTTTCATATGTGACAGTTAAGGAATATATTTTATTTGGCCAAATATGATATTCTATTTCTTCATCAATATAATATTTTCCAAGTTCATTTAATGATATTAAATTAATTGTAGATATTAGATTTTCATTATTAGAGTCAAAAGCACCAGTTATTGAAACATCAGCAGTATTTATATATAATTGATTCGCATTTTCAAGATTAGCATCAATTGATGAACTTAATGATACTCTTACTGTGTCTATTTCACCAAAAGCAGTATTATTTATCTCAAATAATTCAATATTTCCAAAAACTACTAATCCTTCAGAATATTCTGTCTCATTATCTGGAAGTTCACAACTAAAAAAAATAAAAAATAATATGTAAAATAATAATTTCATTAAAATTCTATTGAAAATCCTATAGTTGGTATTAATGGAAAAATACTTAATTCTCGTTTTTGAGGTATATTTTCATCAGCTTCATCAACGTTTGGTTCAGGAACCCACTGGTTACCATCAAAATAATATCCAGCTTCCCCATCTCCATTAATATCATCTGTTAAAATATCCCAATCTCCATCATCATCAACACCTTCTAGATTTTGGGTGGTATAAAAATATCTAAAAATATTTTTTCTATTATAAGTATTGATAACTTGTGCAAAATATTTACCTTTGATTTTTTTACCAATTTTAAATTCTTTTGTCATTCCAAGATCTAATCTATGATATGATGGGTAGCGATCAGAATTTCTTCCGCCTGGAATTGATCTCCAAATTGTTTCTGGAGAGTCAGGCATATCTTCTAAATAATAACCTAGTATTGGTGTATGGGCCTGGCCAGATTGATATGTAAACTTCCAATTAAAATCCCAATCTTTCAAAAAATTTCTATTAAATAAATTAAACCCATTAAGTTTTTTATTTCCAATTATATTCAAAACATGTCTTCTATCCCAATTTGTAAAGTAGGTAATCCCATCCATTTCTTTAATTGAATAAGATAATGTATAATTTACCCACCCAGTAAAATCACCTTTTAATTTTTGAGCAAAAAACTCTAAACCTGCAGCTTGACCGTTTGATGGTGTTAGAATATCTGACAACTGTTCGCTAGAGACCTCACCATCAGTTGATGCTCTTTGATCAATAAACGTTAACATATTATAAATATTTTTATAATATCCTTCAATTTGAAATTTATAATCTGATATATACTTTTCGTATCCAAGAACTATATGTTCAGCTTTTCCTGCATTAACAGATTCATCAATTGCAACCCAAGCATCAAGAAGTGGAGGATTAAAATCATCTTGAAATGTAAACATAAATTGATGATAATTGCCTAATGAAAAGTTAACAAATTCATCTGGTTGAATAATATATTTAAGTCCAAACCTTAAGTTTGGATATAGTTTATCATAATAGTTTAATCTAATACCAGGCTCAATAATCCATTTTTTATTTAAAATAAATTTTACTTGAGAATATATATTCCATTCATTTGGCTCATTTATCAATGAAAATAGTGTAGAATCATCAAAGAACGACTGATAACTAAACTTTAATTTCTTAAATTGATATCCAACTTTTGCAGTTATATTATTATTTAAAAAATAGGATAAATTACCTGAAAACGTTTGGTCGTTTATTACATCCTGTTCATTGATACCAGATGATCCACCTAAACCAAAGTTCACAAAAAACTTACTTTTTGCAAATAAAAAGTTTCCTATGAGCTTTTCATTGAATAATCTTCTATATTTTAAACTAGCAGTTTCATTGCCCCAATCTCCATTAATTGCAATTGGACCATATTCAAAATCATCTATTCCATTATAAAAGCTAACACTAATTCTATCTTTATACGTAATATCTGTAAAAGCATGTCCTTGGATGTCATAAAAGTAATATGGAGGTACACCATCTAGACCAAGCTTAGGAAAAACAAGGTCGAAATATGTCCTTCTACCAGAAACGAGCCATGCTCCTTTATAAAATGGTCCTTCTGCAGTTGCTTTTGCCGATAATAAAGATATATCAGATTTAAATTTAATATTTTTTCTATTTCCTTCTCTGCTAATAACATCTAAAACTGCTGATAATCTACCTCCATATTCAGCATTAAATCCGCCCTTAGTTAAATTTGCTTCTTTAATAGCCTCTACAATAAAATTAGAGAAAATTCCCCCTAGATGTGAAGGATTATAAACGGTAATTCCATCTAATAAAATAAGATTTTGATCCGTATTGCCCCCCCTTATAATTAAACCAGTACTAAATTCCGATGATTGCAAAACGCCAGGAAGAGACTGAAGGGTTCTAAAAATATCAGCTTCAGCTAAAGATGGAAGTGCAGATAATTGAGATTGAGTAACTTTAATGCTACTATATTGAGTTAGAGTTTGTCTAGCTTCCTTCTCACCTTTAATGATAGTTGCTTTTAAATCAATAGATGATGGAGAAAGTTCAAAATCTCTTACAATGATATTTTTATTATTTAATAATAAAATCTTATCAATAATTCTTTCATAGCCCAAATATTGTATTACTAAGTCTATGGAAACAGTTTTAGCTCCTAATTCCTTTTGATTAAATGTTATTGAATAAAAGCCATTTTTATCAGTAGTCACACCTAATGATGAATTAAGTACATAAATATTAGCACCTATTAAGGCTTCTCCAGAATTTTTATCAGTTATAAAACCAGATACTACAAATTCAGAGATTGATACATTTATTAATAATATGTAAAATAGATATTTGTACATGCATATAACTTAATAAAGTTTTGCACGATATACACGTTTTATTGGATTAATAGAAACAAATTTTTAGTTTAAAACAGTAACTCTTTTTTTAGATTTACCATTTTTACTAAAATCTTGAAATTTAACGATACCATCTGTGGTAGCAAATAAAGTATCATCATTTCCTTTTTTGACATTTTTTCCAGGGTGAATTCTAGTACCACGTTGTCTAACAATAATTGATCCAGCTTTGATTTTTTGGCCATCAGCTCTTTTAACACCCAATCTATTTGGGTTACTATCTCTACCGTTCTTGGAGCTTCCTACACCTTTTTTATGTGCCATATTTAATCCTTACTTTTTTCAACTTTTTTTGCAGTTGTAGTTTTTTTTGTTTTTGCTGCTGTTTTTTTTGCAGCTTTTAAATCTTTAATTTGAATTGTTGTAAATTGTTGTTTATGACCATTCTTTTTTTGATGGCCTTTCCTTCTTTTCATTTTAAATACAACAACTTTATCCTCTTTATCATGAGAAACAATTTCAGCAATTACTTTTAGTGTTGATTTTGTGGACAATTTGCCTTTATCATTAGTTAATAAAACATTGTCAAACTCAACTTTTGATCCAACTTTTTCATTTAGTTTAGGAACATTTATGGTTTGATTTTTTTCAACCTTAAATTGTTTTCCTTTAATATCTACAATTGCATACATAATTTAACTCTTTATTTTTCGAGCGCTAATTTATTCATTTATTAATGATATTAGCAACATTTAACTAATTAATTAATAAATTCCTTTTTAGTTTTTGAAAATATCTTAAATTCATGAGCACTTAATGTTTTATCGATTTTAATATTTATAAGAACATACTGTCTCCATAAAAATTTCCTTTTAAATATTTTAATGTGCTCATTTATGTGTTCCATTAAATCTGTACTTAGAAATATATCAAGCTGTTTATCCTTGGAAGTCATTTTATAATTTTTAATTGCATTCTCCAAATTTGTCAATACAATTTCTTTTTTAAATACTTTTCCAGTACCATTAGACACTTTACAATCTTCTTTCATTGTATCTAATAAGTTTTGCCTTACCCTTTGCCTTGTCATTTCAAGTAGACCAAAAGTAGAAAACTCAGTAGTTGCAACTTTTGCAGAATCTTTCTTTAGCTCTTTTCTAAAAAAATCGTATACTTTTCTTCTATTTTCAGGTTTAACCATATCAATAAAGTCTATAACAACCAATCCACCAATATCTCTTAAACGTAATTGCTTTGCACATTCGGCTGCAGCTTCAAGGTTAATTTTTAGAGAATTTTCTTCATGATCTTTTTTACCTATATATCTTCCACTATTTACATCAATAACACTCATTGCTTCAGTGTGGTCTATTGCTAAATGTCCACCACTTTTTAGCCACACTTTTTTATTTAATGATTTACTAATTTGCTCTTCAAGATTATGGATATTAAAAATCGGTCTCTTTTTATTAAAGAAATTAATTTTTTCTAAATTAGTTGGGTTTATTTTTTTTACGTAATTACATATTGATAAATAAATTGATTTAGAGTCAACATAAATATTATCTACATCCCTATCAAATAAATCTCTTATAACTCTAAATGACATAGATCCATCTTCATGTACTAATTTAGGAGCTTTTTTAGATTTTGTTTTTTTGATACAACTTTTCCATTGATTAGTTAATGTATCAAATTCTTCTTTTAGAACTTCTTCATTTTTACCTTGTGCAGTAGTTCTAATGATTACCCCAAAATCTTTAGGTTTAAATGACTCTATCATTTTTCGTAATCTTCTTCTCTCGTATTTGTCACTAATTTTTCTTGAAATACCTACATAATTTTGATTAGGAATTATAACAATTAAGGCACCAGGTATTGATATATCTGTTGTTATTCTAGCACCTTTTCCATGAAAAGGTTCCTTTACAACTTGAACCATAATTTCATCACCAATTTTAAGATTTGTTTTTTTGTGTATTTTTTTATTTTTTTGACTTTTTTGATTATCGTCATCATCATCATTAAATGAAAACTTTTTTAAATTTTCATCATTATCTAATTCTGATAATGGCAAAAAGGCGTTAACATCACTATTTATATCTATAAATGCGGCTTCTATACCTGGTATTATATTTTGAACTAAGCCATTATATATATTACCTACCATTTTAGTATGATTTGGATAATCAATATATAATTCAACTAATTGTTCATTTTCAGTAACAGCAATACGATTGCTACTTATACTAGAATTAATATAAATATCTTTGGAAATTTCTCCCATAGAATCTCCTAACTGATTTAAGTCTATCTTAAATCGCTAATAATTTTATTCATTGGATTTTATGAGAATGGATGAGAAAAGCTTTTATTAGATGAAAAAAAAATTAAGGAAAAAATAAATAATATACTTTAAGTATATCTATCTAATAATAAACAAAATTTAAAATCACATTCAAAAATCACATAATACGTAAGTAATTTAAACCAAATTATTATTTATTTAAATCTATTTTTATTTATTAAAATTAGATATGGATAAAGATGCTATTATTTTATTATTAAAACAAATTAATTACCCAGGATACAATAGGGATATTGTCTCTTTTGGAATAATCAATGATATTAGTATATCTGAAAATACAATTTTACTAAAATTAAATTTAAAGCAGGATAGCAAAGATATTGATAATATTAAAAATTTAATTAGTGAATTATTAATTAAAAATTTTTCAAATTTAAATATAACTTTTGAGATTACTCCATCAGCTACCCCAAATAATAACCCAGGTGAAATTAAAGCCCTAGAAAAAGTTAAACACATTGTTGCAATAGCAAGTGGAAAAGGAGGGGTTGGCAAATCAACAACGACAGTTAATCTTGCATCAATGCTATGTAAAGATTATAAAATAGGCATTTTGGATTTAGATATTTACGGTCCAAGCTTACAAATGGCACTAGGTTGTAATCAAAAGCCATTAATGAGTTCAGATAACATGCTTCTTCCAATAGAAAGCCATGGAATGAAAACAATGTCTTTTGGTTTTTTAAATGATGAATCTGCTCCAACTATTTGGAGAGGACCAATGGTTTCAAGAATGACAGAACAATTCTTCTCTCAAGTAGATTGGGGAGATTTAGATATTCTATTTTTAGATTTACCTCCTGGTACTGGGGATATACAATTAACACTTGTCCAAAAAATTGCTTTATCAGGTGCAATTATAGTTACGACACCACAGGATTTAGCATTATTAGATGTAAAAAAAGCATCTGATATGTTTGGTAAGTTAAATACACCTATTATGGGTGTAGTTGAAAATATGTCAAATCTTATTATTGATGGAAAAGTTTATGATGACAAAAAAAATCTTATAAATGGAAAAGTTACTATTAATAACAAGGATTTTTCTATTTTAAATGGGGAAGTTGTCATAGAGTTAGATATATTTAAAGGTAAGGGCGGCTTAGATGAAAGTAATCGACTCAATGTTCCTTTATTGTCACGTATTCCATTAGATTCAGAACTTGCTGAAGCTACAGATTTAGGAACTCCATACGTTTTAAAGCATAAAAATACACATGTTGATGAATGTTATAAAAATATCAGTAAAGAGATAATTAAACAGCTAGGTTTATAGAGTGCCAAAAATTGATTTAAATAATATACCCAAACATATTGCAATTATTATGGATGGAAATGGTAGATGGGCAAAGGCAAAAAATTTACCTAGATCAATTGGTCATAAAAATGGCGTTAAATCTGTACGAACAATTTCAGAGATTTGTTCAAAATTAAAAGTAAAGCATTTAACATTATATACTTTATCTATTGAAAACTTTAATCGACCAAAATCAGAGCTAAATAATTTGTTATCATTACTATCATTAACAATTAAGTCTGAAGTATCTAAAATGAAAAAAAATAATATAAAATTTAATATATTTGGTTTTAAAAATCTTTTGCCTGAAAAAATTAACAATCAGATAGATTATGCAATTACAGAAACAAAAAATAATGACGGCTTAAATTTAAATTTAGCTTTAGCATATAGTTCTAGATATGAAATATTAAAAGCATCAGAAAGAATAGCTAAAGATTTGACTAATAAAAAAATAACCTCTGACGATTTAAATGAAAAAAAAATGAATGAATATATGTTAACTAGTAAAGTACCTGATCCAGATTTATTAATAAGAACTGGAGGTACACACAGACTTAGTAATTTTTTATTATGGCAATGCGCTTATACAGAATTATACTTTACTAATAAGTTCTGGCCAGATTTTAATCAAGATGATTTAGTTAGTGCAATAATTGATTATCAAAGTCGTGAAAGAAAATTTGGTACAATTAAATCCTAATATGATAAAATACTTACTTTTTATATCAACATTTATATCTTTTTGTATTACACAAAATAACGAAATAAAAATTTCTGAAATTTACGTAAATGGAAATGAGTTCATGGTTGAAGAAGATATTGTAAATTTTTCAGGATTGTCAAAAGATACATATATAAATGCAATCGAAATTCAAAATGCAATTAATAGATTATGGTTATTAAATAAATTTAGTAACATTCAAATCGATTTAGAAGAAACAAGCTATGGTTTAAATAATTTAATAATTAAGGTAGAAGAGTTTCCCATCATAAATGAGATTATCTTCAAAGGAAAATATTTTGATTTTCAGCTTTTAAAATTTAAAAAATCTAAATCAGAATTAAAGAAAATAACTGAATTAGAGGTTGGCACCCCTTTAAGCAGTCAAAAAATTAAAAAAGCTTTGAATTTATTAAAGAGTGATTTTATAAATCGTAATTTCCATAATGTGAATATTGGTTATAGTATTGAAAATATAAATTCTAATTTAAAGCAAAATATAATATTTGATATTGATGCTGGTGAAAAAACTAGAATACATGATATTAAAGTTGTATTAGATGGAAATGAAATAAAAAAAGTCAATCTTTTTGATGCATTAGTAAATAGACTCGATAAAAATAGACCAATAACAAAAAATAATATTCTAAAAAATTTAGCTGATATAAATATTTGGAAATGGTATAAACCATGGAACGGAAAATATGATGAGTTAAAATTTACTGAAATGGAAAATGAATTATTAAACTATTATAAAGATAGAGGGTATCTCAACTTTAAGTTAAATAATTATGAGTTTGTCAAATCAAAAAATATCTTTAATAAATCAAAAAATACTCTTTTGATAAATTTAAGCTCGGGAAATAAGTATTATATTAATGATATTAATATTTCTGGAAATTATATTTTTAGTGATTCAGTATTAAAATCAAAAATAATATTATTTAAAAATGATATTTATGATGGTTTAAAGCTTGATATGTCTAATATCAATTTAACAAATTTGTACAGAGATAAGGGATTTCTTTTTACAATGATAAATTCAACAGTAACTCCATATAATGATAGCTTATTAAATATTAATTTTGAAATAGCTGAAAAATCAGTCGTTTATGTTAATAAGGTTATAATTAGAGGCAATGAAACAACTAAAGATAATGTTATTAGAAGAGATATTGACATAAAGCCAGGTAAAAAATTTAGTCAATCAGATATTATGGAAAGCTACAGAAAATTATTTATGCTTAATTTTTTTGAATCAGTTACTCCTGATATAATTCCCATTCAAGGAAAAAATGAAGTTGATGTTGTATTTGATGTAGTTGAAAAGGGTAGTGGACAGTTAAATTTTTCAGCAGGATATAGTGGTTTACTTGGTTTTACAGGAGGAGGTGGCTTTTCATTTCCAAATTTTATTGGAACTGGCCAAAGTTTAAGTTTTAATTATCAAAGAGGTATCTCAAATCAAAATCAATCATCTATACCATTAAATAACACTTCAAATGTTTCAGCAAACCAGCAATTTTCAATTAGTTATGTTGAGCCAAGATTATTTAACACTCATAATCTTGTTGGTTTTTCAGCTCAATATCAAGAAAGAGGTCAAAGCAATTCTCAACCTTTTGATTCTAAAATTATAGGTCTTGGAATAAGATTTGGAAGAAGATTTGATTGGCCAGATAAATTTTTCAAAGGTACGTGGATGTTAAATGGATCTCAAAGAGAATATTTTTCAGATAATAGAGATGACTTAATATCTTATTATTCATCATCAATAGAAGACTACATAGAATCAGAAGGTGATAAATTTGTATTTCCTACTTCAGGACTAAAAGTTACTCAATCTATTACAAGAGATAATAGAAATCATCCAGAATTTCCAACTACTGGAAGCCAATTTAACTGGAATATGACACTTTCTGGCTCGTTTCTTGGAGGTAGTGAAGATTATTTTAAAAATGAATTTGGATTTAAATTATATAATGAGGTTATTGAAAAATTAGTTATTCAACAAACTTTTAAGGCAGGCTTTTTAAATCCTATAGAATCTACTGGCAGGTCCATAGTACCATATTCTGCCAGATTTAGAATGGGTGGAGCTTTACCTTATGGTGAAATGTTAAGAGGGTATGGTGATAATATGATTGGTCCTATAGGAGCATCATATCCTAAGGGTGGTAATATTTTATTAAAATATTCATTCGAATTAAGATATTTGGTTTCTGATAATCCAAATATGTATATTTTATGCTTTGCTGAGGCAGGAAATATTTGGGATGAGTTAGATGTTGTTGACCCCTTTAAGTTAAGAAGATCAGCAGGAATTGGTGCTAGAGTGATGATGCCTATGTTAGGTACGTTAGGTTATGATATTGCATATGGATTTGATTCAAGTGTCGAAGAATACTTAACAGGAAAAAATGGTGCACATGGATGGGAATATCATTTTATATTTGGAATGCCAATTAATTAAAATTTATTAATTTTTCAAAAAAGGAGAAGCAAGTGAAAAATATATATACGATTAAACTAATAATTTTTATTTTATTAAGTTTTGTTTATTCAGAAGTTAAAATAGGATACTTAAATGCAGATAAGATTTTAACTGAGCTTGATGAGGTTAGACAAGTTCAAATACAACTTGAAAAGGAACAAAGAAAAATAGAATCAGATTATATAAATCTTGAAATGGAGCTGGATAGTTTACTTAGAAATTATGAACAACAAAAAATGTTAATGAGTGAAGAAAGAAGAACTAAACTAGAGAAAACTTTAACTGACAAACAGGCTGAATTGCAAAGATTCCAAATGGAAAAAGTTGGTCCTCAGGGTGAAATTTATAAAATTCATGATCAATTGATGGCTCCTGTTTATGCTAAAATTGACGAAGCTATACAAAGAGTGGGAAAGCAAGAAGGTTATGATTATATATTTAATGTTGTTTCAGGTGGAATTGTCTACGCGTTACCTCAAAATGATTTAACTGATTTAGTTGTTAAAGAGCTTGAAAAAATATCTGAAGTTAATGAATAAAAATGATTAATATTTCTAAATTAGCTAAAAAAGTTGGAGGATCAGTAGAAGGTGATTCTTCTTTAGTTATTAATGGAATAGGAGATTTAAAAAATTCCCCTAAAGACTTTTTAACATTTTTATCCGATAACAGATATTATGATGACTTAGTAAAATCTAAGTCTGAAGCTGTAATTGTTAATCATGATTTTTCAATTAATAATTTAGAAAAAACATTGATCAGAGTTGATAATCCTGTTTATGCATACATACAAATATTAGAACTATTTGATAATCCAATAAATAGTGATATCGGTATTCATCCTACAGCAATTATATCTAAAAAATCTAATATTGGTAATAATGTATATATTGGACCATATGTTGTTATTGATGACAATGTTACTATAGGCGATTTTAGTTCGATTGGAGCTTCTAGTCATATTAAAAAGGATTCTCAAATAGGTAGTAATGTTGTAATAAATTCTAATGTATCAATGTATGATAATGTTCTAATTGGTGATCATGTTATTATTGAATCTGGCACAGTAATTGGAAGTTATGGTTTTGGATTAACCTTTCATAATGGAGAAAATCATATTATACCACATAGAGGTAAAGTTATTATTGAAGATAAAGTTTGGATAGGTTCAAATTGTTCAATTGATAGAGGAACAATTAATGATACAGTAATTGGCTTTGGAACTAAAATGGATAATCTCATTCAAATTGCACATAATGTACAAATTGGTAAACACTGTGTTATCGCAGGTCAATCTGCTATAGCAGGAAGTACAAAAATTGGGAATTATGTTACAATAGCTGGTAAAGTAGGAATTATAGGACACTTAAGTATTGGAAATAAATGCACAATAGCATCTATGTCGCAAGTAACTAAATCCATAAAAGATAATTCGTTTGTATCTGGGATACCAGCAAGAGATCACAAAACAAATCTTAAGTTAAATGCTCAATTAAATAATTTAGATATTATTCTTAAAAGAGTAAAAAATAAAAATTGATATCAAAAACCAAAAACTTTCAAAAAACAATAACAAGTAGTATTAATTTTGATGGAGTAGGTCTTCACTCAGGTGTAAATACTAGTATTAAACTAATTCCAGCACCATGTGATTTTGGAATACAGTTTTCGTATAATAACAATCTAATTCCAGCTGTAATTGAAAATGTTGATAGTACTATTAGAGGTACTAATCTAAAAAAGAATAAAATTACAATTATGACTGTTGAACATTTAATGTCAGCATTATATGCATTAGAAATTAGTAATTTAAAAATTGAAATATCCAATATTGAAGTTCCAATATTGGATGGTACTTCCAAAATATTTTTAAATGCAATTCAAGAAGTTGGAGTAAAAAAGCAAGAAAAATATTGTAATGAATTTATAGTTAATAAAATAATTTCATTCAAGTCATCAAAAGGAATTCAATTTCATTTAATTCCATCAAATGATTATAAATTTACTTATCATTTAGAATATAAAAATATCCCCATATTAAATCAAAATCATTCAATTTCATTAAAAGATGATAATTATGAAAAATCAATCGCATCATGCAAGACCTTTTGTTTGCTTTCTGAACTTTTAAAGTTATACGAATTAAATTTAATCAAAGGTGGTTCCTTAAAAAATGCTGTAGTTTATATTGACCAGAAAATATCATCAAATCAAGAAAAACAAATAATGGACTTATTTGGAATTAAAATTGATTATTCTAAACCTATGCTTAGCAATATAGATTCCATTAATGAAAATGAAGCTGCTAAACATAAAATATTGGATTTAATAGGCGATACATTTTTATTAGGTCACAGAATTAGAGGTCATCTAATTGCAAGCAAGAGTGGACATGAATCAAACATAGAATTTATAAAATACCTTCATAATAACTTTTTAAATAGTAACTTATACAATGAAAAAAAAGGTGACAACATGTATGATATAAACCAAATATTAGATATTATGCCACATAGATATCCATTCTTACTTGTTGATAAAGTTTTGCATTTAGAACCAGGCAAAAAAGTTAGCGCAATTAAAAATGTAACAATAAATGAACCTTTTTTTGTTGGTCATTTTCCAGATAAACCAGTAGTTCCTGGAGTGTTACTCTTAGAAATTATGGCGCAAGCTGGAGGTTTTTTGGTTTTACATTCAATTGAAAATCCTAAAACAAAATTAATTTATTTATCTTCAATTAAATCTGCTAAGTTTAAAGAAGTTGCAAAACCTGGTGATCAATTATTAATTAAAGCAAAATTAGACAAATTTAAAATGGGTACTTGTAAGATAATTAGTAGTATTTTTGTTAATGATAGATTAATCACGGAATGTGAACTCTTAGCTTCTGTTGTAAATAGAAATGACTAATAATCAAATACATAAAACAGCAATCATTTCTCCAAAAAGTAAAATTGGAAAAAATGTAATTGTTGGTCCTTATTCTATTATTGAAAATGATGTTGTAATTGGCGATAATACTAAAATTGATTCATATTCAATTATAAAACCTTACTCAAACATAGGAAAAAATTGTCATATTTTTGCAAACTGTGTGATTGGGGAAATTCCACAAGATAAAAAGTTTGAAGGTGAAAAAAGTGAATTAATCATAGGTAATAATACTATAGTTAGGGAATTTTGTACTATTAATAGAGGAACTAAGGATTCTGGTGTAACTAAAATTGGGTCTGATTGTTTATTGATGGCATACGTACATATTGGTCATGATTGTATAGTTGGTAATAATGTTATATTAGCTAATGGTGTTCAATTAGGCGGTCATGTTGAAATTCAAAATTATGCTATAGTTGGAGGATTGACACCAGTTCATCAATTTTGTAAAATAGGGGAACATTCATTAGTTGGTGGAGGCTTAAGAGTTGTTCAAGATATACCGCCCTATATTATTGCCAACGGGCAACCGTTAAAATTCTCAGGTATTAATGCAATAGGTCTAAGAAGAAGAAAATTTAGTGCCATTCAAAGAACAAATATAAAAAAAACTTATAAAACTATATATAACTCTAATTTAAATACTTCTCAAGCATTAGAAAAAATATCAAAAGAGTTTTCCTCACAAAAAGAAGTCTTAAATATAATTAATTTTATTAATAATAGTAAAAGAGGCCTAATATAAAAATATGGTTAAATCTATATTGTTATGTATTTTTTTTTCTATTTATTTATCAAACACTAGCTTGGAAAAAACAGCTTTTAACTATTCTT
>CAZYFB010000002.1:0-39294 GCA_964646655.1 uncultured bacterium | reverse complement strand
TCTTCAACAATATCCCTTCCAAACACTTCATCAGAACCAACTCCACAATAATAACCACCTTGAGGAGCTGGAAAACCATTATCAGGCCAACCTAATGGTTTTATACCATCAAAAAAGGTATATTCTTGTTCAATACCAAACCAACATTCTTCATCTTTGAATTTTTCTGCTAACTCCCTTAACTTGGCTCTTTTGTTACTCTTATGAACAGATCCATCAGAATTAAATACTTCACACATTACCAATAAATTATCGCCACCTCTAATTGGATCTTTGATAATACGCATAGGTTTTAATAAACAGTCACTAAAATGACCTTCAGCCTGTCTTGTACTTGATCCATCAAAACCCCAATCTGGTAAATCTAAATGTGATTTTACTTCATGATCAACAACCTTAGTTTTACTTCTTAATTTTGCAGTGGGCTGATTTCCATCAATCCAAATATATTCAACCATTATTTTTTTCATAGTTTTCTCCTTATATATTAGTAGTGCGATAAAGTTTTATTATTAGATAATATAATTTGAGTTTCTGTTCTTATTACATTGGGCCATGTTTGTATTTTTCTTAATAATTTTTCTAAACTCTCTGTATTTTCTGTTTCTATAATTAAAATATGTGAGCCTCTACCTGTTGTTGCGTAACATTCAACAATTTCATTTGATTGATTTGCAAATTTAATAATCTTCTCATAATTAGAAGAAGATTCAGAAATTACAGTTATTAAAGCAGACAGGTTTAATCCAATTTTTCTAGAATCAATATCTGCATAATAACCTTTAATAATTTTAAAATCTTCTAATTTTTTAATTCTATCACTAGTAGCTGGTATTGATAAATTAACAGATTCAGAAATATTACTTACAGATTCTCTAGCATTAACTTTTAAAATTGATATTATTTTTTGATCTATTTTATCTATTTTAATAAAATTAATATTTTTATTCATACCTTATTTTATTAAGTTAAAACATTAAAAACAATTATTTTTTTATGTTTAAACCTTTTAAACTTAATTTTTTTAATTATAAGGATAAATATGATTATATTGTACCACAACCCACAATGAAGTAAAAGTAGAAAATCCGTTGAGATTTTAAATGAATTGAAAATTGATTGCAAAATTATAGAATATTTGAAAACAGGTTTTACAATAAAAGAGCTCAAAGATATTTCAATCAAACTAAACCTAAAAGCACATGATTTTATTAGATTTAATGATAAAGTTTTTAAAGATAATCCAGACTTTAAAAATATTAATGAGCACAAAAAACTTTTAGAGCTTATAATTATGCACCCAAAAATAATTCAAAGACCTATTATTATAAATGAAAATAAAGCTATAATCGCAAGGCCACCCGAATTGATTAAAGAGTTTTTACTTTAATAAAACTACTCTTTGCGTTAAAATATTTTGATCTTGCTTTAATTTAACAATATAAATTCCTGTAGATATTTCTTGTGCATTCCATTTAATTTTATGAGTGCCTGCAGATTGGTATGCATCTAAAATTGACTCTACTAATCTTCCATTAATATCATAAATTGATATGGTTATACTAGATGCTTTTTCCATTGTATACTCAATATTTAAGCTTGGATTAAATGGATTAGGATAAGTTTTTAATAAAGAATGTTCAATAGGCTGATTCTCATTAATATCTAGAGAGTTACTATTTGCAGTAAATCTTATAGAATATCCATCATTTAAAACAGGCGTTATATCTGACTCAGCATCACTAAAAACAACTTGAGAGCCAAAGTTTTGATCAGGAGATTCTATGCCAATAGTTGAAAAATTTCCATTTTCATCAATATCATGAGTTTCTTGATACACAAAAACTATATCTCCCTGATTAACTGTGTTTTGATGCACCTCTTGATTATAAAGCATTAATTGAAATGTATTTTTAACACAATCAGGGCAATTTTCGTCATCTTCTCCATTAGATACATTTTGCCACTGAATTATAAATCTATCATTATTAATATCATTCATGGAATATACATCAAAATCTTCACCTTGATCCCAATAACCATTATCATTTCTGTCCTGAAACCACTCTCCTTCATCATGAGTACAATTTCCATTTAAATCATCAAAAGGTTCCTTTCCATTATCATCTAAATCATCCATAAAAGGAGCTAACATAGCAGATGGACCCAATGGAAATGGTATTGAAAAATTCCAAAAATATGGTATATCACATTTTTCAAATGATGCCCATCCATTTGAAGAAACAGTAAGTGAGCTATATGCTTCTCCGTAAAAGTTAAAGGTAAATGGTAGGTCAATTTCAGTAACTGTATCATCAGTTAAACATAAATTTGTACCTGATACAGAAGCTTCTTCCCATGGTACACCATCATCTAAAGAAATATTATAAATATAATCAGCAACAGGCTCTGGTGTCACCTCATAAACATGCTCTTCAAAATTTGAACCTGCATCACTTTCAAAAACAATGTCAAGTTTTTCTTGAAAGTGATTGGGGTGATTTAAATATAAAACCAATTCTGAGCCTACAGGTATCTCATCAACATTTAAATCTATATCAATCCAACCATTTTGATTTGATAAATCTTTACCTACTAATTGATCACCAAACAATAAAGCTGCAACTACATCTTTAACTGAATTTCCAAATGTATCCATAACTTTAAGTGAAACATATGATTCAGTTAGATCTAGATTACCTTCAATATTCAAATTTGTTGGATTGGTTAATCTTAACGGAATACTTGGGTCACCTAATACGCCATAAATATGATAGTAAAAATCAGGTATGTTTGTATTATTTATAACCAAGCCACTAAATTCAGTTCTAACAGAATCTTTTCCAGTATGTAGAGCTGGTGCTAGTTCAGTTTTTCTTAACTCTAATATATCATCCCACATAGCACCACAAATAACATTATTAAATCTTGTATCTGTATCTAAATCTGATGGCCCAACCATAGCAACCGCACCTTTTGGATTTGTAGTGCTACCAGCAGTGACTAAAGTTTCTCCAAAACATTTATCTAAACCAACGCCCGAATAATCATTACCAAAATCACCTGTATTACATACGAAACTAAGTACAATTGGCAAATCCCAACCATTATTCAACTGTTCAACTTCCTCTCTATGAAATAAAGGTTTATGCCAACCGTTTGCATCACCCCAACCTCTGTAGTTAACTATTCCAATCCCTGAATTCCATGAATTTGCTATCATAGGATTACTAGCACCATTTTCATAATTTTGAGCATGATAAAAAACTGTATCAACATTTTCGTACCCAAACCCATATAACTCATCTTGAAGCCATAATGATGTCCACCTCGGAGTAACTGGCCAATCCCAAGGTTGAACACCTTGACCATCCTTAAAATTACCAGCAACAATTAACGCATCATCAAATCTATTTAAGTTTGTACCTTGTTCTAATTTTGTATGCTCAATTGTTTTAGCTTTTAATATTAAAATATCTTGTATTTGCCTAACTGGCCATCTACCAATAAAAAATCTTGGACTCTCAACATTGTCTCCAATGTAAGTATATGTATAGTCAGTAACATCTAATTCTTCTTCATTATAAGATGGAATTGTAAATGTTGGAACAGAATATGCTCCATTCCAATCTCCAACAAGTAGCACGTACTCAAGCATTGGATTATTATTTTTATATGTTTGTAAATATCCTTTTAAAGAAATATTTGAATCAATACCCAGCTCATCTAAGGAAATTACATCAACATCATATCCTTGGGTTTTTTTAAATTTAACAAAATCTTCACCATTAGATTGATCACCTAACCAATTCTCTAAGCTTTGTGAAGCTAATACAATTAAATATATTCCTCTTTCATACTCAGCAGGTCTACTATCTATACCTTTATGAGATAAAGGTAATTTTAACATATCACCTGAAATCAGTAAAGACATAATAAATAATAATGTAAGTTTTTTAAACATATTAATCCCCTAAAATAAAGTTTATCATAATTGAAATATCTAAAATATTAATTCCACTATCTTGATTCAAATCGCTAACACACTTATAATAACCCTCAGCTATATCAGTTTGAAGAATGAAGTTTAATATTATCATAATATCATTAATGTTAATTAGCCCATCAAAATTTGAATCTCCAAAATTACAAGCTTGATTACCTGAGTCTGATACTATTTTTAAATCTTTAATAACACTTCCTCTATAGTATAATGATTCATCTGTGTTCATTGAAATACTAACCAATAAATCATTTAACTCCTGACTATTTGAATAAGCAACCATTTCTTTCTGAAATGATTTGTAATTGTGACCAGTTAATGTTTTAACATTAGAAATATCAGCATTATCACTAGAAATTGAAAGCTGAATATAATCATTATCCCACTCGTATTCGTATTTCATATCAAATGAAGCAACAATCTTGCTAGCAGTAAAAGATGAATCTAAAAACATACTTCCAAAAAAATCACTACTGTAATATGATGAAGACTGAGAAAATAAATCATTATTAAAATACCAATCTCCTGATTCGATAATCCAATCATTAGAATTTATTCCTAAATAAATTAACTTTGCCCATCCTAAGGAATAATTTTTTTCTACATTATCAGTAACAATAAAATTATCTAAAATAGGTACAATATGGTTGGATTCTTTTCCTTCAATAGAAATATTATAAGAACCCTCATATAAATCTAACTCAAAATTATTTGAAAATATTTCAAACTCTTCTACATCCCATTCACTTTCTAAAGTTAATATTAATGGGGTTGTATTGTTATAATAATCAGGATAATCAAAATTAAATTCAACTACATGACTTTGTAATGACTCTAAGTAAATATCTTTTTCTATAAATGAAGATGCACTTGGAACAATATCTGATTCTAAATATGTTTGATATCCTTTTGATTTAACTTGCAAAGTAAATGTTCCAGGATAAAGCAATCTTCTATATCTGCCATACTGATCAGTAGTTCTAGGTTTTAACATAGGCCCATCCATCTCTAATATAGTAACTTCTGCATTTAATATTTCACTTGAATTAGAATCCATAACTAAACCATTTATAAGGTATTTATCTGCACCTATTTCACCAAAATTATTTCCAGATGCTCTATTTATTAAATGAAATGCACCAATTAAATTTCTATCAATTGTATCCTCTATAATTTGATCATCATTGGTTTGAATATTTGAGGTTCCAGCTTCTATTAAATACTGAATACAACCAGTTTGACTATAAAACCAATCATGTGCATTACCTCTTCTTGATACACTACCTGATGGCAAATATGTAGTAATGCCATCTTGAGTTGGTATAAATGAAGCTATATCTCTACCCAGCTTATCAATCACCTCAAAATCTGGACTCTCTTTGGTTTCTGTCCATTTCCATGGATATATTACCTTTTCAGAAACGCAACCTGATCTAGAACTATGATATGCTATAGATAATAAGAATTGCTTTTCTATAGCAAAATCTCTAATAGCTTGAATTTCTAGCTCAGAAAAGGGTTCTTCTCCTCTATAATAGTCATAATTTGATATATATGATGGATTACCAGCGCAGCCATAATCTAATTCATACTTATCATCACCGAATATCCAATTAAAATCATAATTCCTATTTAAATCAACACCATCTGAATCATTTCCAGGACCATAAACATAATCAAAGATACCATTAGCATTAATATCTGTTTTATTTTTTCTATACCATTCATCTTGAATCCATTCTCCATTTAATGTGTCACCATGAACTGTAAGTAAACCTTCCGGATTATGCGTTGGAATAATCCATAACTCTGTATTTTCTAATGCCATTTTTCTATCTAAATAATTAACTGGATAAAATGCATTTGGATGAAGTAACCAATCAATCATTTCCATAGCAATCTCTACACCATAGATTTCTTCTGCATGGCATTGCCCTAAAATTAAAACCCTCGCCTCATCGTTATCTTCATTGGCATTATAAGATAATTTTACTGCATATATAGGTAAATTGTCATGAGAAGATACACCAATTTGTGATAACTGATAAATGATACCACTACCAGGGTACTGTGCAGGCCAAGGATTATCATCATTAGAAAATTGCTCATCCCAATCTAAAAGTTGCTGCTCAACTTCATAAAATGTATGATATCTTTCTGATAAAGGTAAAACAAATGAGGTTATAATAAGTAAAATTAAAATTATCATTTCATTAAAGATACTTTAGAACTTATAACTGAATTATCAGACTCAAGACTTATAATATAAATACCACTAGAAAATTTTTGAGCATTCCAGCTAAATGTATGACTGCCACTATTTAACTGATTATCATAAATTTTTTCAATTAACTTTCCATTTAAATCGTAAATATTAATTGATACTTTTTCAGATCTAGGATTATAAAAATTTATATTTACTTCTGGATTAAATGGATTTGGATATATAGAATTAAGGCTGAGCTCTACAGGGAAACTATCCTCAATGCTTAATTGATAGTCATGGCTAATTGATTGCGCATAAATATTGTATAATAAATCTTTACCTGTACTTCTTAAATCAGTCCAATAAATAATATATGACTGCTCCGAATCTGATTTTGAATACATTGAAATCTGTGGTTCAGTTTGTATATGATAAGAATCGCAAACAGCGATACCGTTATCATTATAAATAAATTCACCTTGAATATTGATTTCTTGATAATATATATCTGTATGTGTTTGAAGATTTTCATCGCTATTATTTCTTGAATCTTCCCATACAATCATATAATTACCATTTTCAGCTTTGTATGTATCAACATTTATCTGGTCGCCTTGACCTTCAGCAATTGTATAAGTTGGAAAACCAAGTGAATTATTAACTTCTAAATTGGAAAGATTGACAGTGCTACATGCTAAGTCATAATCGGTGCCACTTAAATAATCCTCCCAACATACAAGTACTTCATTTAAAGTGTCATGAAATGTAATATTAGAATTTGTCTGATCATTATCATATTCTGCAATTGCTATACCATCTGTAGCACCTTGAGGATTTCCACTATAATCAAAAAGTTGACCATATATATCAGAACCACCATCCTGCCTATTATCTCTCCAAATAATAAAAATACCTATCCCAACATCAACAGCATCTTCAATAAATTGATTACTGTCAATATCACAAACTCTTTTTGGAAAACCTTCTAAATTCTCACCTTCTTGATTCATAATTGTAATATTACCATAATTCCCTGATCCTATTTTATCAAAAACCACAAATGCACCACCATCTGGAGTATTGAAAACATTTCTAACAAAATTATCTGATGCTGGATCATTAGTTAAATTTTTTGGTGCATCCCAATAGATTTGACCATCAATACCAACTTTTCTAACATAGATATCAGGGCCAGCAAAAAATTCACTCAATGAAGTAAAATAAAATAATGTATTATCATCATTTACTAGTAAATCTAAATCTCTTCCAAACTCACTTATAAAATCATATTGGAAAAAATCTGTTGGATTTAACCAAGTACCGTTTACATCACCTGCAAGATTTAAATCTGGCAGATCAAGTATTTGGAAATATTGAGAATAACCTTCAAAAGGGTCTACACCAGCTTGAAAATTGTCTTGTAAAAACCCCATAAATAGATTGTTTCCTACTTTTTTTACTTCTGCATTTAATTGAGCTGGATTTTCACTTAAGGAAGCGTTCGGCACTGAAATAGCGTTCTCATAAGTATACCCATAATCATTTGAAATTATTTTTCCAAAATTGTAGGTAGAATTAACACCATTTTCACGATCTTCCCAATATAAAAGAACATCTGTATCATTAATTTTTTCTGACTTAATATTATCAGATTTACCATCAACGCCATAATAAATTTCCATACCATTTTCAGATAAAGTTAATAGTCCATTGGAATTTAAATGTTGAGTAAAAATTGCACCACTACCTCTTCTTCCATCCTCCCATAATACAAAAGCATTACCATTTCCATCATTTCTGACCACTGGACTTTTTTGAATTAATGATTCATCTGATATTACTAATCCATTATCAGGTAATGTTAATATATTATCAGAGCTAACATGCTGAATATAAACATCTGCCTCATCACCACCATTTCTATCATCTTGCCATGTAAAGTAAACTCCACCATTACCACTAACTGATAAACGCGCTCCTGTTTGGGCGTCCTGAGCAGTACATACTGCTAAACCGTTTTCACTCCATTGTATAGGATCATCTTGAGATGCTAATATTTTTTGAGCATATATGTCGCTGTTACCATTTTGGTCGCTGTACCATACTACATATGCGCCAGAATCATCAGCCTTTAATCTAGGCTTTGTTTGTGAAGAGGTTAAACCGTCAGTAAGTGGTAAACCCTGAGGGTAAGATTGAAAAAATGAATCTCCATTAACCCATAAATATTGCATATAAATATCAAAATTCTGATTCCTATCATCCTGCCAGGTAGCAACTGTAATACCTTCTGTCCCACAACATCCTGAAGCATAAGTTATTTTTGCATAATTTTGATCACCTTCAGCATCACAAATAGCTTTTCCACCCTCTTCCACAGTACTCCAAAGTGTATTAATTGTATCATTTTCATGGTCTGCTAACATTCTTTGCCCAAAAATATCTAGGTTTCCATTTCTATCATCTACCCAAGCCATAGCAGCTTCTCCAAGTCCAGCAATTTCTAAACTGATTCCATTATGATGAGAATCATTAGTCATAATAGGAACACCTTCACCAGGTTTAATTATCTGGTCATCAGCTGAAATATGAGTTGCATAAACATGCTCATACTGACCAACTGTAAAATCTTTCCATATAATATATGCACCACCATTACCATCTTTACACATATTTGGATTCCTTTGGGAACCTTCTTTAACAACAATAGGTTGTCCTTCAAGTGACCATACTAAAGAACCATCTGACAATACATGCTGAGCATATACATCACCTTTAGTATCTGGTTCATTTCTATAATCTATCCAGATTATAAAAGCACCTCCATTATCATCTCCAACTAATAATGGATCTTCTTGTCTACCATAAGCTGTTGTTACAGCTATGCCTTTTTCACCCCATAATTTATTTCCCTGAGTATCAATTTTTTGAACATAAACATCTCTCATACTATCTCTAGTGTCTGACCATGCAAAAATTATTTCTCCTGTATCACCTGAACCTGCAGTTCTTTGCCATTCTATGTGCTGACCTTGACGAATTGGTGCTCCGCCATCTATCCAATCAAATTGTGAAAAAACTGTATTTAATAACAAAATTATAAATATTAATCTAGATACCATTATTACTCCCATTTAATTTAAAATATATATATAAACACCATCTTCAGTTGAAATTAGAATATTATTTCCATCAACTTTTACTTTATTTGAATATGGCGTTTCAATTTGACCCATATAACTAATGTTCAAATCTCCATTCCATTGATAAAGTAAAACACCATCTCTACCTGCTGATAGCGCCAAAATACCATTATCTTCACTAATACCATTGATAGTGTATCCATTAGCAACTGATAAATTTTCTAATATATTCCCATTATCCCCTAGTAAAGATATGTAACAACCATTACTAGTTGATAAACCTGAAAATAAAACTAAATCCTTAACATAAACAGCATTAACCTCTCCAGGTAAATCAAAAGATGAATAAACTTGAGGATGAAATCCTCCTTTGGGCTCAAAAATTCCTCCAAAACCTGGATTATAATAATCAAATATAGAATTTTCACAAGCAATTCTATCTATATCAATATTACCTGATGGATTAAAATCTTCAATTAAATCAAAAGAGTCACTATCAAAGCATGAAGATTGATTTATTTGTGATAAAACTTTCATGCCTAATTCACCATTACTTATAGCCAATAAACCATTATTATAGTGTATTGTTTCAGGTAAAATACCAAAATTATAAGAAAATTCACATGCAGGTGCTGAATTTTGTTCTGGAAATAAATCACCTGAATTAATATCTATTAAACCTTTCCATACAACAGATGTAGAATACTCATCAAAATCCCCAACAGTACCTTCGTCATCACTCTCAGATGAAGAATGTTTTACTAGAGAGAATACATTAATTTGATTCATATCAGTCTGTTCATCAATGGTAGTACTTAACCAAGTTCCTCCATAACAATCCTGCAGGTAGGAATCTACGTATTGATTAGATCCTCCATCAAGCTTGTATAACCATATTCTATCATATATATCAGTAATAAATGCAATGTTATGATTTTTAGATATAACAACCTCTTGTGCTCGATTGTCTCCCATAGAATCATCTAAAATTGAATCATTAAAAACTGAATCAAGATCTGAAACATTACCTAAATTATCTCTAATTATATCATAAACAATGAACCCTTGATAATTAGCAGCAACCACCATATGAGTGTCTGTCAAATCTAAATCCATAGCTTCTCCATATGTATCTATATATTTGACCAATTGAGCAATATTGTTTTGTTCTGAATCAACCTGTTCAATACATGCAAAAAAGAATAAAGATATTAATAATATGTAAATTTTCATAATTACCTCAGTCTAAATTTAAAAAATATAAACAAATTTTAACCACATTTCATTTCTGTTGTGATTTTTATAATCTTCTACCCATTCAATCTCACTGCTATCAGAAGAATCAACAGATCTATTAAAATGTCTAAATAAAAAATCCAAACTAGTATTTGATGATAGTTTTTTAGACATTTCAAATCTTATATCAAAATCAGAATAAGTTTTCCAATTATCTTGATTATAAGACCACGAGTTTAAATCATAAAATCTTTGATTAAAATAAAATTTTAAACCCAAACTATTAATAAACGATTTTTTAAGAGTTCTTTTAAGGTGTATCTTTATTCCATTTCTTAGATAAGAACGATCCATCTTTGAAGATTCTAACATCTCTGTAGGGTTGTATGAAATATTTTCAGCTTTGTAATATAAAAACGCAAGTGAAGCATAATAATTTTTAACTTTCTTTGATTTAATAGTAACCTCTAAACCTGAAATTTTACTATCAAACTCTGTAAAATATTTATTATAAAACTGGTTATTTAATACTAAACGATAGTCAATCCAGGTTTTATTAAATAAAAACTGATGTGAGTAGGATAAATAAATAGTTTCATTTGAAAATGTACATGGAAATCTTTCAAGAGGAGTTAAATCTCTATCAATATATGTTCTTAAATAATAATCCGGTAGAAGTGAGTACGAAAACTTTAACCATCTATAAGATGCTAATTTTAATTCATATCTAAATAAAAAAGAACCATATGATTTTTGATTTGAACTACTATAATAATTGTACTTAATTTTAGTAATTATATTAGATTTTATTTTATTTTTAATTTTGGGGGATAATTTAATCTGTAAAGATGAGCCTACTATACCAGAATCATATGTTTTTGAGTCTCCAAGATAGTCATTATTGGATTCATCAGTGTTATGAAAGGTATTTAGCTCATTATCTGAAAATCGCATAAAATTATCATCATATCCAAATGAAAGCTCGTACTTATAAGAAATTGGAATATCTTTAGAAAAAGTTATGGTTAATAAAAGGATAAAAACAAGATTAACTGTTTGGATCATAACTTCTCATTTGTCTACTAATTTGCTGATAACTAATAAATCCAATATATATAGTACTTCCTAAACATATCATTAAACCAAACCATACTATCAACATGTTAAACTTCTGTGTGTTATATAAGTTACCTTTTCCAATGTCTACAAGACCATCTTGATCTGTAAATTCTTCACCATCATCCCATATTCCATTTTCGTTTATATCCGTAAACATTTCTGGAGAACCACTTAAATTCTGACTCCATTTGAATCCATCTCTATCCCATTTTCCATTTCCAACTTGATCGAGTTCATCAATAACAAAACTATTAAAATACCCTATATCTGACCCCTTAATTAATTTTTCAATTTCAGTAATATTAATAAGTGGGATATTTGATTCTCCAAATTTTATCATAACACTATTTCTTTTTTCAAAAGAAGGAAGTGCATCTAAAACATCTTTTACCTGAACATATCCATAATTATCTTTAAGTTTATTTTTTCCTTTGTACCCGAAGCTAGCAACGCCCCCTCCAACATTAACGTAAGCATCAAAGCAAGACAATGTACCATCAGAACAAGACTTTTCATAAAAAGATATTCTTTGGTTAATGCTTGTTTTAAGTATCATTCCTGTAGAATCATTTAATACTTTATCCTTTGATAGACCATGCAATATAAATAAATCATCCATAGATTTATTTGGATATAGAGATACCATTAAACTGTCAATCCTTAATCTTTTAAAATCACCACCATATATTTTTCTATACCTAGTTCCTTTTTTTAAATAGTCAGCTCCACCACCATATGTAAATTTATCACTTACCTTTCCTATAATTTGGTTATCAAATAGAATTTTTTCCATTTTTGGCCAAGACAAATTCATATCTGTAGCTCCCCAACTAGATGCTCCAAGAGAAGAAATAGACACATATTCTAATTCCATAGCCTCACAAGCCATCAAAACCGCAATATTAGCACCAGGCATAGAACCTGTCATAGAAATAGCAATTGTATCACCTTTAGATAGTCCTGCCCTAGAAAAATGATCAATAATCAGCGCTGAAAAATTAGGTTTTAATACGGTTGATTTAGCTTCATACTTACCAATATCTGTTAATAAAGGACTAGTTTCAGTATTTAAAAAAACTAATCGCGTATCAAATGGGTCTCTTGATAAAAACGGGTATTTTCTACCATATTTTTTTAAAATAGTAAGTGCATTTTCCATTTTTTTAGCTGAATCTATTTTTAATTCATAATCTACTGATTTAAAAGTAACGACTGAAGTAGATACAAAGTAATAAATCAAAATATTAATCAAGGCTAAAATAACTAAAACTCTAGTTTTTTGGATTGAAGGTCTAAACATAAAAAGTACCTCCGCTAATAATAATCATAATAAGTCTAGTTGAAATTGCAATTATAAGGATTACACTAATTGTTTTTGATACACCCTGCCTATCCATCC
Organism: uncultured bacterium; assembly: GCA_964646655.1. Taxonomy (GTDB): domain Bacteria; phylum Fidelibacterota; class Marinisomatia; order SCGC-AAA003-L08; family D37C17; genus TMED6. Next base: position 26,188 of record CAZYFB010000002.1, on the reverse strand, counting down.
AACTTGCAATTAATCCGGGGATGATATTACCAATAGATGAAATATCATAACTCATAAAGGTATAAATTTCTGGATTAAAGTATATTTTTGAAATATAACCAAATATAAAACCTAACATTAAGCTAAGCACTAACCTTCTTTTACCGTATACAAATATAAAATTTGATAGAATTTTTATTATAATTACAACTAAGATTGCTATTGAAAATGTGATAACAATTTTAAAAGGCTCATGCAAGTAAAGAGCAATATATCCTGGAACAATTACACCACCAGCTGTAACTCCTAAAGTTTCAGTCAAAAACAAACTTAGGCACATACCAATTCCTATTGCTATCCCTATAAATTGTGCGTTTTCAATCAACTTTATATTCCTTCATTTTTTTCATTAATATTTCACCCCACCCTACAATGTTACCAATTCCTAAAACTACAAAATCAGATAATGATTCATCAAAGAATTTAATCAAATCTAACTGTTTAATAGAATAGGGAAATTTATAAATTTTAATATTTTTATTTTTAGAAGATAGATCATTTAGCTCAGAAGGAAAATTTTCACCTCTTAATACTAGTACTTCAGGTCTTAATTTTTTAAAAATTAAATCAATCAATTGAACAGTTCTATACTGCCTATCTAATCTAGTATTTAAAAAAATAGCAAATTTTTCCCTATTTAGTCTATCATTAATTAATTCCCATGTTTTTAGTGTAGAAGCTGGATCATTAGCAGCAAAAGCATTAATAAATTCAAAACTATTGCTTTTATATTGAATTTTCCACATAGTCAATGCTCCAGGGTCTGGTGTACATTTACTCATTTCTTTTAATGCAAGATCTTTACTAATACCACATAACTCACAAACCTTTATAGCTAAACTAATATTTTCTTTATGCTCCAGATACTCAAAATTTGATATATGCTCATTTTTAATATCATTTTCAGAAGTTGAATAAAATTCAGACTTTCTGTTTTTAGAAATAGACTCTAATAAATTAACCTGCTTATCTTCAGCTGTAACTAAAGTGCCATTAAATGGTATAGTATTACCCATAGATTTTGTTATTTGATTAATTGATATTCCCATCTCATCTAGATGATCAGGCCTTACATTTGTCATAACACCAATGGTTGACTTTACAATTTTATGCTCTGAAATCCATTGATATTGGGGGTTAACAGCCATACATTCAATAACTAATGCATCTGGTTTTATTTTAGAAAATCGTCTTATCAATGATATCTGCTCCCCAATGGAAGCTGATCTTAATCTATGAATATATTTATCATTACCAAACTCATCAATTATTCTTGGAGATGTTCCTGTTGTTTTGGCAACAACCTTAATTCCTCCTGCTCGTAATCCTGCAGCAATTAAACGAACAACACTAGATTTGCCTCTAGAACCATTAACATGAATTCTAATTGGAATTTTAGATAAACTGTTTTTATGAATTTTAAATTCAATAAGGCCAAAAACTAATATAACTATCACTAATATTGATAAAATTAGTACCATTACTTAATGTTACCTTATAAAATTTATTAGAACTTAATTATCAAGAATATTACTTACAAGAATTACAACATCTAATATATTTAAAACACCATCCTGATTCATATCGCCAATAAAATCAGACTCTACCTGATCTAATATCATTGAAAGCAATAAAACTACATCTAATACATTTAAAAGATCATCACTATTAACATCTCCATAAAATACAAATGGTGATTGTGTCGTCACAAATAGAGCTGAACCATCTGCTAGTCTAGTGGCACCTGGTGGATATTCATTATTAAATGTATACTGCAAACCTTCGTTACCAAATTTATTTTCTATACCAATTGTAACATAGCAACCATGATCAGGTCTGTCCCCTTCTGGATAATAACCATTTGATGTATTATTAAATGTTTTATACTGCATTTTAAATTCACTATCACCAGTTGGAGTATCATTACCATTGTATAAGATTATCTGGAAATCTTCATCAGAATTGTTATCTTGAGTTCTCATATCAGACCATTCAACAACAAGATACTCACAACTATTACCTTGACACCCTTCTGGGAAAGATTTATAAAATACATCTCCACCTTGACTAGTTTTCATATCATCCCAAAAAACAGCAATCATTGGAGAAGGACCTCCTGCACCAGGAATAGGATAATTTCTAAATGATAATACGTCTGTCCTGCCAAGCACAATCCAACCATTAGTGCTTACAGTAATCTCACTAAATGTTTCACCATAAAAATTAAAATCAAATGGAAGAGGAACATAACCTGTACTATTTGTAGCATTATTACCATCACCTCCATCTGTTAAATTTAAATCTTGACCAGTGCCACCATAATTTGTATCAATTTCTATCCATTCATAAATAGGAGCAAATTCATATTCAATATCAGCTGAATCATAGATATAATATCCATAAGCATTTGGTCCTAGTGGATCAGTATTTTGAACTGTACCTACAGTTAAATTAACAAAATTACTTCGTGAATAATTATTTTGATCTGAAAACTTAATTTCTATAGGTAAAACTGAACCATTTAAAATGTTTGGGCTAAAAATAAGTGTAGGAGTTATATCAGCTATTCCTACTTGCCCAACATCCAAATCACCAAATGAAACAAAATCATTTTCTATATTTATTAAATTTGTATTTGAAATTATACTTGCTGTAGTACCTAAAGATAATAAATTACCATCATTTTGAACTTGTAAAAATACATCTGTTGCTTGACCTGGTTCGGGAAAATCAGTTGCTAAAAAATCATTTACAATAATTTTTGGAGAATTTATACTTAATGGTAAATAAATTTCCCAATTATGATTATTTCCATCTGAAAGATTTAACACAAAATTTACTTCATCACCAAAAACTGCATCATCTGACAATGATACATTAAAATATTCATTATTTTGAGCCCATTCATTATCTCCAGACAGCACCCAACTAGAGACGGCATTATTAATTGTAATATGATCACTAGAAGATTGCAATATTCCAGTAATCTCAGTAATTGATTCAGAACCAATAGACTGTAAATAGATTTGAGGTAAATTAAAAGTTGAACCTGAATTAGCATTTAATGATTCGTTTATACTATAATTAATTGCATAATCACCAACAATATTTAATGAATTTTCAGAAGGTCTATAGTTTTGCTTAGTAACTGTTACAAATAAAGTGCCAGTTTGATTATTATTATCCCAATCAAAAGATACATTTCCATTGCTGTCAGTATAATTTGATTCAAAAATAATATCATCTCCCATTAGAAGAGTAACCCTTGCATCTTCTACTAATTCACCTTCTTCATTTAAAATGGTTAGATTCAAATGATTTGACCCTAATTGCATTTGAGTAGATAATCCCTCAACAATGAAATCTTTTGGTGTATCAGTCCATAAGTGTAATGCTGGATCTCCCATTAAATTTGTCCAAGCACTAAATGCACCAACGCAATCACCTGGATTTGAGGGATAAGTTCTATAAATTGCTAATCTACCACTAGTAGTTGCACTACCAGCATATGAAACTGCATTAGAATAAATACCCTCATAAATACCCATGTTTAAAATATTATTATATGCTGTATGTGTTCCTGTAGTGGATATTCCAATGCAACCAACAGCACCTTTTGGGTTACTTGATGATCCAACTCTTATAAAATCTTCGCTATCATCATCATAATTGAAATCACCTGTACCACAAGTTAAGACTGTTGCAAAAGGTGTATAATATCCATTTGATAAATTATTACCATTACTTGGCATGTAAGCACCACCACTTCCATATATACCTCTGTAATTATAATACATAATACCTCGATTAAATTGATCTTCTAAATAATCTTCTAATTGACTATCACTACCACCATTCAAATCAGCATCAACATCATTATGACCATGAATATTCATAAGCTCTCTAATCCATTCGCTAGTAATTGCACATGAAAGTCCAGATTGGGTAGGATCACCAATTAAACCAGATCTATCAAACCACCCTCTATCTGTTTGTAAAGTAGCTTTTTCATATTGAATAGTTTTATTAATTATATTATTTAAATCACTGCTACTATCAGCTGAAATTCTTCCAATAACAATCTCTGGTAAAAAATCATCACCATCTATATAAGTATACCTAACGTCACTAGCACCTTCATAAGTATTCCATCCACTACCCCACTCATAATAATCACAAGCAATATTATATGATCCTCCTACATCACCAACTAAACCTACAATTTCAGGAGGATTATCCCATAAATAGTATGCATTACTAATAAAATTATTAATAGCATTTTCACTAGAACCTGATTCAGAAGTTGGAACAACAGTAACTTCATAACCTTGCTTATGCCTCCATTCAACTAAATCTTGAAAGTACCCATTATTACATGATGAGCCACCACAAATATATAATATTGAAGGTGTTTGATAATCTTCAGACCTTGTAGTACGTTGGTAATTAATAATTTCAGTTTGATAAAATTCTTCAAATACTCTTGATTTTTTTGAAGGTAAATTAAATTGATTATTATTTAATCCAGTTTCATTGATATTGATTTTTATTGATTTGAAAACTTCTAAACTTTTTGATTCAGAATGATATTTGTATGGAGTAATACCTAATTGATTTAATACAACATCTCGCCAAATTTGTGTTTCAGATACATATAAATTTTCCTCAGGATAAACTGTATAATTTATATCACTATCTGTTTTATAATTCTCAAATTCTATATTATCAATAGTATAAGATTCTAAAATCTCAATATTGAATTCATAGTTTTTACTTGGATCAACCTGAAATAGAGTTGAATAAATAGGAAGCTGAGGCCTTCCTTCTTCCATTGTTAAGCCTATTAAATCATTTGTAGTAAATTTTGATTTTCCATCTTCAGATTTAATTTCTATTTCATTTGCTTCAAATAAAATTGAAGTAAAACCTTGTTCATGATTTAAAATTGTAAAATTATTAATTTTAGATAATTTTTCAGAACCTAAAGTAAAAGTTAGTATGAATAAAATTATGATTTTATTTTTAAACATTAAAACACCTTTCATGTTAATAGCATAAACTATATTTTACGAAATGTATTATAACAATTATAGACTTAAATTCAGCATTAAATTTTGTTTCAAAATGTAAATTAAATCCCAGATTCTAAAATAATATTAACTAAAGAAACAATATCAAGAACATTTAATATTGAATCTGAGTTTATATCTGCATTTTCATTATAAGTTCCTGATAAAACTAAATTTACTAGCAATACAATATCCAAAACATTAACTAATTCATCCTCATTAATGTCACCTAATGATCCAAATTTAGGTAATTCTGTTGTTATTAATATTGCTCGATTATTAAATAATGGTGATGCGCCAGGTGCATATTCATTATTAAATGTATATTGAAGACCTTCATTGCCATACATATTTTCAATTCCAATAGTAGCATAACTACCATGAGTTGGGGTACCGCCCTCAGGATAATAGCCGTCTGAAGTATTATTAAAAGTTTTGTATTGAATTTTTATATCTCCGTCTCCTGTTTCAGATTCAGAATTTGGGGTTAAAATTACTTGAAAGTCTTCTTCAGATGAATTGTCATATGTTCTCATATCTGACCACTGAATGATAATAGATGGGTTATTTACTCCATTATCAACTATTTTATAAAACACATCTCCACCATTTGTAGTTTTCATATCATCCCAGAAAGCAGCTATCATTGGAGATGGACCACCAGCTCCTGGAATTGGATAATTTCTGAAGGATAAAAGATTAGTTCTGCCAAGTGCAATCCATCCATTTGTACTGACTGAAACAACATCATATGGCTGTCCATAAAAATTAAAAGTGAATGGTAAGTCAATTGCTTTAGTGCTATTAGCTGCACCATTACCATTTCCAGAATCACTCATATTTAGATCAATTCCATCTCCACCATATTGTGTATCTATTTCAATCCAATCAAATGTTGGAGATAGATTATAATTAGTATCACCCATATCATATATGTAATAACCATGAAGATCAGGACCCACAGGTGAAAACCTATCAATCTCTCCAACAGTTAAATTTAATGTTTCTATTCTATTGTAATCTTCACTATTTGTAAAATTTAACTGCATTGGAAAAACTGAACCCTTAAAAATAGATTCACTGTAATTTAATGTGATATTATCACCAATTAAATTACTAGAAAGCTCTTGACCATTTAAAATATTACCAAAATTAATGTTTTCATCAATTACTTGAATTTGATTTGTTGGTGATATTACATTAACATTTAAATTTTCGATCGGTAAATTTCCATCATTGACTACATTTAATGATACTACTACAGATGAGCCAGGTTCATCTTCTCCACTTATTATAACATAGTCTAAAATATTTATTTTAGGTGAATTTATATTTATGGGAATATAAAATATCCACTGATTATCAACTGCTTCAATATTTAATATTAATTCTATATCATCTCCAAAAACCGCATCACTTGAAAGCTGAAAAATAAAACCATCTCCAATTCCAATTTCATTAGTGTTTAGATTAATATATTCAGATTCTGCATCAATTAAATTTATATAATCAGAAGAGCTTGATAAAGTGGCATCCAAGCTATTTATATTTTGGTCACCAAAATTTGAAATTGGAATATTAAAGGATATTGTTTCACCAGGATTTATACTACCATCATCATTACCATTTAAATCAGTAATGTAATTTTCTAAGGTTGCATAATCTGGAACAATAGCATAACCATCACTTGAGTTAACTTGAATAACACCTTCTAAAGGTCTATAATTTCTTTTTGTAACTGTTAAATATAAATCTCCCTCTTGATATTCATCCCATGAAAAATCTATTTTACCATTAGAATCAGTTAATTTTGTTAGGAAAATTGCATCTCCGATTACATCTTGATCTTGATCTCCATGAACCAATGATTCAGCTTGACCGGGTGGTGTCCAAAATAAACTTGCAACAGCTCCACCACCATTTTCATAATATTCCATCACACAATCATGAGTACCTTCATCTAAGTATATACTGCCAGTTCTATTTGCTGGAGCTTGATCAATCCAATTATCTATTACCATCTGATCGTTTATAAACAGTCTCAACCCATCATCAGTATAAGTTCTAAAACTATAAGTACCTGCAGTTTCAGCTTCTAAAGTTGTTGACCATCTAATTTGATAATCATCATCAGGCATGGAGTTGTCAGGACTTCCATTACCCCAATCAAAATTAATAACATCATCTTCTCTGGTTAAAACTAAATCTCCAAAACTTGGTGATCCACCTGTTCCTGGACTAGAGTAATATTGCCCTGTAAATGTATTGCTTTCATCTTCTGATTCTCCATTATCTTTCATCAATAGTGTTACCCTAGCATCTTTAATAGGATTGCCATTTGAATCAAGAACTGTTAAATCCAAATAATTTGTTCCAAGAACTATTGATGAGGGGTATTCAATAGAAAAATCTCTAGGTTCATCAGTCCATAAATGTAATGCAGGGTCTCCTATTAAGTTAGTCCATGCGGCAAAAGCACCAACACAATCACCTGGATTTGATGGATAAGTTTTATATAAAGCCAACCTTCCATTTGTCACAGCTGACCCAGCTAAAGAAATTCCATTTGAAAATAAACCCTCATATAAACCCATATTTACAATATTATTGTAGGCAGTATGAGTTCCAGTAGTAGATGTCCCTACTGCAGCAACTGCTCCTTTAGGATCATTTACAGAACCCATCCTTACGAAACCTTCACTAGACGATGTACCATTAAAATCACCAGTTCCACAGGTTATTGTAGAAACAAAAGGGGTATAGTATCCATTATTTAAATCATTTGAACTTGGAGGATAGCTTCCTTCACCATAGTAAAAACCTCTATAATTATAGTACATTATACCTCTGTTGAATTGATCAATTAAAAATTCATTCAATTGATTTCCACCACCATTTATATCTATATCAACGTCATCAAAACCATGAATTTCCATTACTTGATCAATATATTGATTAGTAATAGCACATGATAAACCTGATGTTGTTGGATCACCAACTAATCCAGCTCTATCATACCAACTTAAATCTGTTTGTTCTTGAGCTTTTTCATATTCCAATGTTTTGTTTACTAAATTATAAAGGTCACTAGTACCATTAGCAGAAATTCTACCAATAATAACTTCTGGCAATAAATCATCACCTTCTATATATGTATACCTCACATCACTTGCACCATAATAACCACCCCATTCATAACTATCGCAATCAATATTGTATGAACCACCTACATCGCCAACTAAGCCAACTATTTCAGGAGGATTTTCCCAATTTTGATATGCGTTTGCAATATAGTTATTAATATTATTTTCACTACTTCCTGTTTCATTAGTTGATACTACAGTAACTATATATCCTTGTTTATGTCTCCAATTAACTAAATCTTGAAAATAAGCATTATTTATTGAGCTACCTCCACAAATATATAATATTGATGGAGTTTGATAATCATCAGATCTATCTGAAGTGGAAAAATTAATCACAAAATTTTTATATAACTCATCAAAAACATAAGATTTTTTTTCAGGAATGAAATAGTCATAATTAATTTGATTTGTTTCTGTGACAATTATTTGAACAGCATCATATACTTCTAACCTTTTTTCATCAATATCATATTTATAGGGAGTAAATGAAATTTGACCTAAAACTAACCCTCTCATGATTTGAGGTTCTGATAAATTTATATTTTGTTGAGGTAAAAAATCATAACTATTGTCGTTTAAACTTTTAAGATTAACATTTTCTATGAAGTATGAATTAATAACCTCAAAATCAATTTCATAATCAAAACCTGGATTCATCTGAAAAGCGGATGAAAAAACTGGGAAAGAAAATTCTTCATTTTGATCACTTAAACCTACTAATTCACTATTTTCAAACTTTAAATAACCATGAATATCTTTAGTAATTGAAATTTCTGGAGTATTAAAAAGGATTTCCGTTGATTTATTGTCAACTTTATAAATTTGAAACATTGAGTTATTAAAAATATTTGAAGAAAATATTAATGAAGTAAAAATTAAAAGTTTAGTAAAAAAAAGCATTTAGTTCTCCCATTGTTTCTAAATTTATTTTATAATATTAATTAATTTTTAACTAAAAAAAATTTGTTTCAATATGTAATGTATTTTTTAAAATAAAAATAATTAATGCTGCTAATGCAATAGTAGATCCAAAAGGTAAAATAATATCCTTCTTATTGCTTGTAACTCTCAAAATTAACCAATGAATAATTGAAAACAAAGAAGCAAAAAAAATAATTAAAAGTGAATCTATAAACCCAACCCAAAATGAAACTGATGAAATTAAAATAATATCACCATAACCCATTGTATCTTTTTTAAGTAAATAACTGGTTAATAGCATAATAATCAAAAAATATAATGAAATACTTATCATAGAAATAAAATGAAATTTCAAATCAATTTGATCAATTAAAAGATTATTTAATAATGCACATAAAAAAATTAATATATTTAATTCTAAAGGTATAAAAAATTGATTTAGATCTGTAAAGAATATTGATAAAAGACATGATGCAATAATAATAAAAAAAATTTGATTAGTAGTTCCATGCATATAATTATAAGCCCATATCCATAATAACATTGAAGTAATCTCTACAATTGGATATGTTAATGAAATTTTCTGATTACAGCAAAATGACTTACCCTTTAATTTAATAAATGATAATACTGGAATATTGTGATACCATTCTATATTAGTTTTACAATATGGACATTGAGACGGAGGGTAAATTATAGACTCTTCTTTTGGAAGCCTATGAATAATAACATTTAAAAAACTACCAAACACTAAGCCTAAGATAGCAAATAAAAAAACTATCATATTAATTTAGAATGCGTTTCCAAATTTAAAAATAGGCATATATACTGCAACTAAGACAATACCAATAATGACTCCAATCAAAATAATTAAAGCAGGCTCTATGATTGATGTTAACCTATCAACTATAGCATCAACTTGTTTTGAATAAAAGTCTGATACTTTTATTGCTAATTTATCAATTTCACCTGTTTCTTCACCTGTATTCATTAACTGAATTAAAACACCTGGAAAAATTTCAGTTAACTTTAAAGCATCTGATATACTGCTACCATTTTCTATTTGCTTTGCAGCTTTCTCAATAGCAAGTTCATAAACCCTATTATCAACAACTTTTTTTACTAAATTCATAGTTTCAATAACAGATATTCCTGATCCAACCAATATACCAAATGTTTTTCCAAACTTACTTAGTACACTTTGATTAAAGATTGATCCAAAAATAGGAAGCTTTAATAGCATTCTGTCTCTTACTAATCTTCCTCTATCAGTTAAAAATACTAACCATATACCTAAAAGTGAAAAAAATATAAATGAAAAAAAAGTAAACAAATTATTACTTAACCAATCTCCAGTATCTAGTAGCATTTGCGTATAAATTGGCAAATCTGCGTTTAACTGATCATAAACAGAAGTAAATTGAGGAATGATAAATGCAAACAAAACAACCATAACCATACCTAAAAATATTAATATAAAAGTTGGATAATACATTGCTGATTTAACTTTTCGTTGAGTATCTTCCATTGCTTCTAAATACTTAGAAAGCTCTTCTAATGTTACCGCTAATTTACCACTAACCTCACCTGCACGTACCAATGAGACATATAAATTATTGAATACTCCTGGATGTCTATTTAAAGCATCAGATAAAAGTAAACCTTTCTTTACATCGCTTTCAATCTCATTTATAACTTTTTTAAAACCTTTATGTTTCTCTTCTTTTGATAAAAAAGTAATTGCTTTTTCAAGAGTCAATCCAGCATTAAACATTGTGGATAATTGCCTTGTGAAGAACACTAAACTAGTAAGAGGTATTCTATTTTTTAATTTATCTAAAGAAAGATTAAATCTTTCCATAAATGGTCCCATAAAATCAAAAGAAGTATCTCTTTCATTTATTTTAACAACAGATAAATTATCTGCAACTAAAAGATCGGAAGCTTCTTTTATATTTGATGCTGATATTATATCTTCTTTACGAACACCATCTTGTGTTCTTGCTATATATGAAAACTCAGGCATTATACATCTTCTACTGTAGCTCTTAATATTTCCTCTACAGTACTTACCCCCTCTTTAATTTTGTCTATTCCAGCTTCTCTAAGTGGAGTCATACCATTTTTAACTGCCTGGCTTTTAATTTCAAATTCACTTTTTTCCTCAAAAATCATTTTTCTTATAGATGAATTTACTTCAAGAATTTCATGAATAGCCGTACGCCCCTTATATCCAGTATTATGATTTTGCTGGGTTGGATTTCCTTTATAAAAAGACATTTGATTAGCATTCTCTGATATACCTAATCTTTGAAGCTGATCATTTGATGGAGTATCTTCAATTTTTTCATTTGAATCAATTGTTCTAACTAGTCTTTGCGCCATAATTAGATTTAGTGAAGATCCTAATAAAAAGGGTGGAATACCTAAATCAAGTAATCTTGAAATTGTTGATGGAGCATCATTTGCATGAACTGTACTAAAAACAAGGTGACCTGTCATTGAAAATTTAACAGCAATATCTGCCGTTTCTTGATCTCTGATCTCACCAATTAATAATACATCTGGATCTTGTCTAAGAATTGATCTTAATGCCGCTGCAAAAGACAGACCTATTGCATCATGAACTTGTATTTGATTGATTCCTGGAATTTGATATTCTACTGGATCTTCAACTGTTGTAATATTTATAGTATCTGACTTTATTTCTTGAAGTGCAGCATATAAAGTAGTGGATTTACCACTACCTGTAGGTCCTGAAATAATGATCATTCCATAAGGTTGATTAATCCACTTTTTAAATTTAGTCAATTTGTTATCTGGAAAACCTAAATTAGATAAATTAAGCTCTTTATCTCCACTACCAAGCAATCTAAGTACGGCTTTTTCACCATGAACTGTAGGTAAAATTGAAACACGGACATCAATTTCTTTAGATCCCATTTTTAATTTCATCCTACCATCTTGTGGAAGTCTATGTTCAGCAATATTTAATTTAGATAAAATTTTGATTCTTGTAATCATACCATTTAATGATGTAATAGGAGGAGACATTATTTTAGTTAAAACACCATCGATTCTTATTCTGATATTAACCTCAGTTTTACCTGGCTCAATATGGATATCAGTTGACCCTTCTTTGATTGCTTGAGTTAACATTAAGTTTACTAACTTTACAAAAGGTGCATCTTCTGCTGATACATTTTCTTCAGCTAAATCAACTTCATCATTATCATCATCATCACCACTTATTACGCTAATATTTGAAATAGCACTTTCAATTTCATCTGATTGTTTAATTGTACCATATAACTTGCCAATTGCATTTTCAATAGCAGTTCTTCCAGCAATAACAATTTCAGGATTCAAACCTGTAATTTTTCTAATACCATCAATTGCATCTAAATCTTCTGGATCTTCCATTGCAACTAATATTCCTGAATCTGTTTTATTCATTGCAATAACATGGTTTGCTCTAGCAAATTCTTCTGATAATAAACCAACATTTTCTTCTGATAAAGCTAATAAATCGTTTTCCAATACGTGCTTGTGTCCCATTTGCTCAGAATAGGCTTTAACTAAATCTGATTCATTAATAATGCCTTGATTAATTAAAATTTGACCTAATTTTTCATTAGTTTCTTTTTGCTCTGATAAGGCTTTTTGCAATTGATCTTCTGTAATTATGTTATGATATACTAATATATCACCTACCTTTTGAAATTGAGGGTTAAATGACATGATTATTATTACTCCTAATTAATCTTTTTCTTATGGTTGACAATTTTTATATAAGATGGTATTTAAGTCAGCACTTTCACCATTCAATGGATCCAATAAATATGCTCTCATATATACATTATTGCACGAAAATACGTCTGGATCATCAGGGTTAGTATTTTGACAATTATCGTTAGGTATTCGTACAATCCAGTACACTTCTCCATTTGCATCTGTAATTTGTGTTGCGCTAGCTGGAATTGGTGGATCAAATTCATAACCCATTTCTTCATCAATTTCAGTGTCATCACTTGATACAAAATTAAATGCTGAAGCATCAAATACAGCCATTAATAATGTTCCTAATGAAACAGGGTCTCCATACGCATCAGTCAAACTTCCTCTAACCAAAATATCAAGAGGCTCATCATCAGTTGCACAATAATCTGTTACGGTTGGTGAAAGTGGTATAATTTCAATAGCGCAATCCACACAAGGATTAAAATAACCTGTGCCAGACCCACTACTTGCACCACCATTATACAAACAACTTCCAATACTTCCATCTGAAGAACCTGTAGCACCAGCAATAAATTCCCAAGAACATATAGATTTAGATGCACAATCTTCACTATATTGTTGATATTGAATTGAATTTAAACCAGAAATATTACAGAATGGGTCATCAGGAGCTATAATTCCTGCTGCCTCCCATTCACCTGTAAATGGATCATCAATGCCATCGCCATCACCATCAAATGAGAATTGTTGTTCATCAAGCCCATCTACAAGAGGTGCATAATGACATCCAGCTCCATCAGCGATATTTGGCTGCCATTCTGGAATTGTTGCAATTGCAGTTTCATTCCATACACAATTGTATGGTGCCTGTGCAGAATTTTCTGGTGATTCACATTCTTCTTGAGTAAAAAGAGTGTTACAATATCTCTCTGATGTAATAAAATAGCATTCATCAAACTCTTCATTCCATGTACATCCAAGATCTTCATTAGATGCACAATCAAACTGAGAAAAATCTTCACATCTTGCACCGCCACTACAAGCTATGACATCACCACCTACTTGTCCTGAAACTTTTGCACATATTTGACCGGTACTAAAAATTTCACCAGAAGTATAGTAAGCATTTGTACACGCTTGACCAGGTTCGCCAGCACCACAATTACCAATCTTTGAATCTGGATCAACTGATGCAATATATTCAGGATTTATATACCAATAAACACTAGTTGAATCAGCAATTGGATTAGTCCATTCATCCCAAAATGTTGCAGTAATTGGAATTGAAAATACTCCACCACCTGTACTATCTGCTTCTGCCCAACCAGCTACTACTTGTCCATATGCTGCAGGACCAGTACTTATTGCCGCTACAATTCTATCAGCCTCATAAATTACATCTGAACAAACACCTTCATCACTTACATTTTCAATTTTACATAGCTGAACCCTCATGGTAACAATACCTGGCCTGTTTCCACTATTTAAAGTGACACTAGCCTCGCCATTAGTAGTTTCAGCAACTACAAATGGAGATGTTCCATCAGATGGAATACCATCTAGCATAATATCATTACTAAAATCACCATCTCCAACTGGGCATGTACCATCAATTGGGTATGGGCATGGAACAGAAAAAATCACAGCATAAGAATCATTAACCACATTTCCTCCACCATCTTTAATTACCGCATTAATTGTTACTGATTCTATTCCACCACCTCCAGTAACTTGTAAATTATTTTCTGTTGGTATTTCAATCTCAACATTAATCGCCTCACCAGAAAGAACTTCAATAAATGTTTCATCAACCAAATCATCATAGGTTGCTCTTATTTTACCAAAACCTGTTTCACTCAAAGGTGTAAATACACTTTGTACCATTCCAATAGAATCTGTTTTAACATATTCTGGATTCATTTCACCAAAATCTTCTGAACCATCAGGACCATCTTCAGGAATTAAACTCTGAAAACGCACATATTGATCAGGTATACCTACACCAGATTGACCATTCAAAGTACCAGTTAAATATGCTGTAACAATAGACTCTTCACCAATTGAAATGGTATCAGGAAGTGCTGTTAGGATATTTAATGTTTCATCTTCAGTTTGAAGATTTCCATCTTCATACAAGATATTTATTGTATCATTGACACTTGGTTCATCTTCTACGAAAGCTCTAATCTTAGTAACTAAATTAAAATTAAATGCACCATCAACTAAATTTGAAGATGGGCTAATATAAAAAGTTTGCTGTGCACCAGATGAATCTGCAGCTACACTACTTGATGATAAATATCCAGGAGAATCATCTAAAATCTCAAACCTTATACTTAACCCATTATTGATTTGTCCGCCATATTCATCAATTGGTGTGACCGCAAAATCAACGGACTCATCTTGATTTAAATCAACTACATCTATTGTGAATGTACCATTATTATCTATCATTAAATCATCTGCACTTAAGTCAGCTCCTGACGCATCTTCTCCATCAACTGGTGATCGACTATCACATGATAAACTAAATATAAATAAATAAACTATAGTTAAGTATCTAAATAAATTATTCATCTTTATTCTCCTCTTCATCTAAACTATCTAAAGAATTTTGTATAGATTGTTTTACGATTTCCTTTAATTCATCTTCACTGTAAATATTCTCATCTTCAATTGAATCTTCTGCCTTAATATGAGATTCTGATTTAATAATACCAGAATAAGTATCTTCTACAATTTTAGGAGTAATCTGTATAATTAAATCAGTTTTTCTTTCAATTTCAGATGTAGTTGTAAAAAATCTCTTACCTAGATATGGAAGTTTCCATAAAAAGGGAACCCTATTTGTTTCATACCTTTTATCTGTACCAAGTAATCCAGCAATAATTATTGATTCCTCATTTTGAACTCTTATAGTTGTATTAGAGACTCTTTTCTTAACCCAAGGAATATTTTGATCAGGTCCAATAAAATCATAAATTGAACTAACCTCAGGTGTTATTTGGGTTGTAATAAAACCATCTTGATTTACAGTAGGTAATATATCAAGCTTAATTCCAATTTCTTCTCTAGCAACTTGTACCTGACCTCCAACTCCACCACTTGATAAGATATAAGGAACAACATCAACCATAGAAATACTTGCTTCATGGCCATTAATCGTAACAACCTTAGAATTAGCAAGAACAGTTGCTTCATTATTTTTAATTAACATATCAAGAGTAACATCAAATGCTGTCATCTGTCTACTAAAACCTAAACTATTATTACCATCCATTCTTTGAAAATACATTTGTCCGGGCAATTGTCCAGTAGTTTGAGGTTCAAAAGCTTCAATAATTTCTCCTGCATCGCTAATTGTATAACTCATTCCTGGAACCAATGATCCAGTCATTCCACCACCTTCAACTTTAACTGGTGCAGCATTTTCAGCAATAACTGTAGAAAGTTGAGCTAACTTAGACCAATCAATTCCTAACTTCTCCTCATCAGCTGATGAGATCTCAATCAATCTTGCTTCTAGCATAATTTGTATTGCAGGCGTATCAATTGATTCTATAACATCTTCAATTTCTGCAATTTTTTTAGGACTAGCTTTTATTAATAATTTATTGCTTGATTTATCAATAGTTACATTTTGAGTAATATTTTTTAATAAATCTTTTACATCTGTTGCATTAGCATACTTTAACTCAATTACGTAAGTCATTAAGCCAATCTCTTCATTTAGTTTACTAGCTTCAGCAACTAGAATTGAATTCCCTTTGACCTCATAACTTAAACCAGATGCTCTGATAATTAAATCAAGAGCCTCTAAGATTGGAGTGTCATCTAAATGGATAGTCAGTTTTTTATCCTGTGATACTGTAGGACCAGTAACTATATTATAATCACTGTCTTCAGCAATTATTGAAAGAATAGTAGATAAGTTAGCATCTTCAGCATGTATCGTAACTAAATTTTCATTTATTTCCTGTCCTATCAAATTAGATAATAAAAGAAATGTTATTGTTAATATTCTAAATGTTAATATTTGCATTTTATTTTCCATATATTTATTATTTTTTAAATTCTTGATAACTTTCAACATAAAAAACTCTTAAACCAGTAGGGTATTTAATTATAACAGAATCTCTAGAATAAGACTCGATTATCATATCAGTCCCCTCAATATTTTGACCTTTTTTATAAAAACTACCCTTAGATGTTCTATAGTCTATCATTGCCCTATTATTTGTAACACCTCTAAAAATTGGATCATTAGATTCCCAATCTGTTTTTGAATCTGTTTTGATACCCGCTCTAGTATGTCCTGTTATAGTTTTTTCAATAAGGCTTACAAGATCAGGTTTATATTGAATTCTAATATTTTGTTCTTCAGATATAAAATCAGTTTTTCTTTCCATATTTTTGTTATCTTTAACTTCTGATTCTTTTTTATACTCTTTTTTATAATCTACAAATTCAGAAAATTTTGAATATGAATTATAAATTGTCAAAAGAATCATAAATGATGATAAACCAATTAATAACTTCCAAAAAAACTGTTGTCTCAAATTCATAATTTATTTACCTATATTAATTTCGTTTACTTTCATATGCACATAAACGCCTGGTGAATTTTTTTGTATCGGATTTTTAATTTTAAGTTCTTCAATGTTATAAATACGATTATCTTTTTCAAGTGTAGATACAAATTTTACTAGATTATCATATTCACAACTAAACTCTAATTGATATAATTGTTTATTAATATTATTCGCATAGCGAGCAGTGCCCAACTTGATGCTTCTCTTAAAATCAATATCTAAGTCTTCATTTTTAATTATGCTTTGAACTAGCTTATCAAACTTTGAGTCAAAACCTTCATAAATACCTGCTTCAGAATTAGCTTCCCAAAATTTAGGATGATTAGTTATTACCGCGTCAATTAGAGACTGTTTATCATTTGCCATCATTTTTGAAAAAATATAATTATCTTTAGCTTTTTTATGATAAACTTTTACTTTTCTAATTTTTGATTTTTTATTGCTCATATAAACTGATTCAGCATTTGGAACGTCAATTATTTTTACCCAATTGTTGATTGCATATGAGCATATCATAAATATTAATAGTGATGATATAAAAAATATATTTCTATTCATTAATAATCCATTGTTATTTTTTATTTGTTAATGTTAAAATTACTTTATAGTATTCTTGCTGTTTATGATTGTCTTTTTCTGGTCTGATATCGTAAGAATTGAAATCACCTTGACTCATAAAATTCCTTGTAATATTATCAATTAATAACTCTTTATTATCAGTATATTTATCAACCTCAGATATTAATGTGATAATTGCCTCTCTTTTGTCATAATGATACTCAAAATCAAGCAATGACATAGTCTCTGGAATATCAAACGCTAATAATTCTAATTTTCTAGCTAGAGCTATCCTGTCAGATTCTACCTCAAACAATCTATCAATATCAGCTTGACTAATAGATAAATCAATTTCTCCAGAGCCTTTGTTGTAATTTTCATAGTTTTTACGAATTAAATTTGAGTCGGCTATTAATTTATCAGCATCTGTTAATCTTGATGAAATTAGATTGTTATACTGATTAAGAATGAAATAATTGAACACTAAAAGTAAAATAAATAAAAAAGAAAATGATCCAAATATAATCCAACGATTTTTTTCTTTTTTAATTTCTGCAAGTTCAAAGCGACTAACAGTTTGATTTAGGTTTATTTGTATTAATTTATCATTCATATTATTATTCTTTTTCCAAATCTCTTAAAGCTAACCCAAAAGAAACAGAATATTTAGATGGATTATCTATCTCTTCATTAAATTCAGTTTTAATAAATGGGTCTAAAGTTACGAAATCTACATTTAAGCTAGTATTTAAAAAGCTTTTTAAACCTCTCATTAATGCTGTTCCACCTGATATATAAAATTTATTGTATGAAACTCCAACTTTAGATTTCATATAATATCTCAGAGTTTTTCTGATTTCATCAGATAATTCAGAAAGGATATTTCTCTGAGATACTTGAATGGATGACTCTTGATCTTCATCTTTTAAAGAAGTAAAAGCATCAACACCTTCTTCAATTTTATTTTTTTCAGATGTTTTATAATCTATTTTTTTTAATTTCATTAATTCTGTAGTTATATGATGACCAGCAATAGATATTTCTCTTGTGAAAATCTCTTGGTTTTTACCAAAAACCATAATAGTTGTATTTATTAAGCCTATATTTAATAAAACATCTACATTATTCTCTAATGATTCATAGTTATAATTATAGCAATTCAGCAAAGCTAGAGGATCTGCATCAAAAATAGAATTTCTTAAACCACATCCCTTAACAATTGAATTATGTGCTTTAATAATTTTTTGTGTCGTTGCAACTAAAATCATATCTATTTTATCTATTTCTTTTGGATTTTGGCCTAATATATGATAATCAACAACTGGATCACTACCATCCAATGGAACATGCTTTTTTGCTTCAAAATTTAGTATATCAACTAATTCAGATTCTTCCATTTCTAAAGTTGTCATTGGCTTAATGCTAACCTTTGAGCCAGCTATTGAAGAAACTACAGTATCAGTTTTTTTTATCTTCAAATTTAATTCATCGCATAAGCTATTAAATGCCGAAACCCAATGAGATGATTCTAATTTATCTGAATCAAATCCAACCATATCTTCAGCTATTCTTTTTTCTCCAATAATTTGAACTTTATTATTATCCATGGCAACTATTTTAATAGAGTAATGCCCAAAATCTATTCCTATTTTCATTTAATTCTCATTTAATTTTTAAAAAGTACTATTATATCCTACAATTTTAATATCAAGTTCACCACTTCCATCATCAAACTCAATCGCTGGGTAAAATGGTGGTGGATTACAATCTAAATTTGCATCATAATGATAACTCTTATCCATTCCAACCGATGCATTGCTATACGGACTTGTTGGGTTTCTTTTCATGTAACCTCTGTATTTTTGAACTACACCACCCCATAAATAAACATAACCTCTCAAATCATTATCTCCAGTACTACCAAAGTTAAGACCTCTACCATCACCCCATGGTGGGTCATGGGCAGTCTGGGTTCCAAGAGGATATATATATGAAGTTATACTACTTGTAGTATTTTGCCAATATTGAATAGTGAAAGATTCATTTAAAGCAACTAAACCTGCATTTATTACCACATCTCCTAAAGCACCACGGTTAGCACGACCATTATCAAATGTATTTGCAATATAAATATTTGCTCCAGAGACTAGACCCATTATATTATCAGAACCACCTTCGCAACCATCACCTGGTTGCCATTCAGACATATTTCCACTTTGCACATAAACCGGTGCTCCAGATGGGTAACCTATAGCATCCTTGTTAATTAAATCACTAGTTATCCAAATATTATTCCAAATAGTATCAACTGGAATATTTGGACCAGTCCATGCATGCCTTCTATATTCAGTAAATTCATCTGTAACTACTGTATACCTTCCAGAATAAACTCCATGAACTCTTACTGGACCTCCCTTTACATATATAACCTTATCATTGCCTCCTGGAAAAGTTTGGTTAAGTATTTCTGTTTCAATAACACATGGAGGTGTAGAACAACTACATAAACCATCTTCGTCATAATACATTCGATCCATATCAAAATGATGAAGACCAGCTGGACCAGAAATTGTTGAATTCAAAAATTGATCTTGATATAATGAAAATGATTCAGCATACTTTCCATGATATGATGCTAAAAAGTCGGTATACTGTGGGCATGAACGTAAATCTGCTGCATGATCTTCATGATCACATTGCCCAACATATTCACCCTGATCCCTTAAATATAAATCATCTGAAAATGGAAATGTTGCATCATCTGAATCAATACAAGGCTTTAAATGTGGAGGCATCAAATACCACCACTGTTTAACTTTGTATTCTCCATTATCTAAAAATTCAATATCTGTCATAATCAATGTATCTTTATTTGGAGGGTTATTAAAAATTTTTCTATCAGCCTCAATCACATGAGTGGCAACATTTTTTAATGTTTGATAGCCTGCGGGTGGAAGTTTAACTGGTGGTTTAGATAAAGTGTCAACATCTGATCCCCAGCCTCCAAACATTTCTTGATAAGATGAACAGCCTCCTAAATCTATAGGATTGCTATTTGTTAAATGAACAGTGGCATCTTCAAAATCTGGACACCCATAATCACTTACTACTAATTGACCATTACTTTGTACAATGCCGTCTAAAATATCATTACTGCCAAAATTTACTTCTCTTCGATCTCCTGGACCATCAAATGTAAATGGTGCTCCACCAGCTTCTTCAGAATCTGTTAAATACATATATATCCCAAGCGTTTGTGGCTTTGCTGGCATAGCAACAAGGACTGAACAAGGATACATTTCGCCTGATCTAGTTCTGACTTCATGAATACCATAAACTTCTGCAATTCTATTACCCGATCTATCAAATGAAAACTCAGGTTGCAAATAATAACCCATATTTTTATCAATAGTCTCACCATCAAGACCTTCATAACCCTCAACAAAGTCTACTTTCCACAAATATTCGTATGCTTTTCTAGCCATTCCAGTTTCTGCATTGTAAAATGCTTTTATTTTTGCTATTCTTCTATTGTTGTAATAATTTTGATTCATTGCCCATCCATAAAATCCTAAAACAAATGAAACTCCAGTCATACCAATAAGAAGAGTGAATGCTAAAATACCGCCTTTATTTATTTTGTTTTTCATCATTAGTTATTATCGCTATAAACAGCTGCTTTTCTTGTAAAGATTGTTTTTTGAAAAGGAAAACTTTCATTAACCTTATTACTACCCCTGTTATAATTTAGTTGAATGCCCAAAAAAATATCAACTACCGCATCTCTTAACTCTGGATCTACACCTATACCATCAAAGGCAGTTTTTGCTTTGAACTCTGTAATTTGCATATAATAGTTTTTATTTTTGTCCTTATTATGAAAAAAGGCATATTCTAAAGGCCTTCCATCAACTAATATTCCTTGATTAATTCTATAATCATATACCTTTAATGAATCTGATGAGCCATTTGATGTTCTAAATCCACATATTATTTGACCATCATTATCGATATTTACTTCATTAGCATTTATAGCTGTTAAAAAAATATCATTTAATACATTATCAGCATATTTTTTAACATTTTCTCTATACATTTGTTTTCTCAAGTAAAAATTTGATTCACCTACAACATAAACTAGACCGCCAACTACAACCGACGCTATCATAATAGATATCATTAATTCAATAATTGTAAAACCTTCATTTAACTTTTTCATACTGTAATTAATTAAATACTAATTGACTTACATTAAGCGTAATTATTGTATCTTTACCAGCTCTGCCAAACCTTGACATCACCTTATACCTTAAATTACCTTCTATATCAAAAATCTGCGCCTGATTACTTTCTGTTTTTCTCGATCTAATATTATGAGAAAGATATCCTATTGTTTGGCACCCCGTACCAGCACCAGTCTGATTAACCATATCTCTAATTGTTTTGTATTCAATGCATACCCTTCTATCTCTATCGCTAGAATTTTGTATTCTGTTTAATGCAACTTGAGCTTTAAATTCCTCCATTTTATTTGCAAGGGTATTAAATGCTCTATGCCTTAATTCTACATTTCTTAAAGAATTATCAGTAGTTGCCACTCCATACATAATTGAACCAGTAATCATAACTATAATTAATGCTGTAATAACTACCTCTACTAAGGTAAATCCTGATTCAATTTTTTCCATTTCTAAAATATTGCTTTTTCAAAAATCTCTGGATTGTCAGCCACATATTTTGCATCTTCTTTATCAATAATTCCTTGCGAAACTAATCTTTGTAAATCTTGATCTAAAGATTGCATTCCTTCTTGAGCGCCAGATTGAATTATTGATGGTATCTGATAAATCTTATCTTCTCTAATTAGATTTCTTACGGCTGAATTAGCAACAAGTATTTCAGACGCAGGTACTCTTCCTTTTCCTGATTTGTTAGGTAATAGCTTTTGAGCAATCACTGCTTCAAGACTCTCAGATAACATTGATCTTATTTGATCTTTCTGTCCAGAAGGGTAAACATCTATAATTCTGTCTATAGTTTTCACTGCATTTGATGTATGAAGTGTAGATAAAACTAAATGACCTGTTTCTGCTGCGGTTAAGGCTAGCTGAATAGTTTCTAAATCTCTCATTTCTCCAACAAGAATTACATCAGGATCTTCTCTTAAAGCAGACTTTAACGCTTTTGAAAAAGAGTGAGTAGAATGACCTAACTCTCTTTGATTAATTAATGATTTAACTGAACTATGGTAATATTCGACTGGATCTTCAATAGTTATAATATGTTTATTCTTATTTTCATTAATATGATTAATCATAGCTGCTAAAGTTGTAGACTTACCACTACCAGTTGGACCTGTCAATAAAACTAAACCCTTATCAAGAAATGCTAATTGATTTATGATTGGAGGGATAGATAATTCCTCTGATGATAAAATAGTAGAAGGTATAATTCTAAATGCTGCAGCCATTCCATTTATTTGATTAAAAAAGTTAACTCTAAACCTACCAAAATTTTCTAATTCATAAGAAAAATCTATCTCTAGATCATCTGATAATATTTTACTTTGATTGTTATTAAGTATTTCTTCACTGATTTTAACCATTTGATCTTTTGTCATAACAGGAAGTTGTAATGTTTGCATTACTCCATCAATTCTCACCATTGGAATTGACCCTGTACTTAAATGCAAATCTGAAGCTTTTGCTTCTATAGCATATTTTAACAAATCATTTATGTTTGGAGACATTATTCAGAAGCCTCAAATCCATATCCACTAAAATCACCAGTAGTTCTATCATATCTTAACTCTTTTCCAGCACCACCATCCATTTCATCAGAACTTGTAGCTATAAACATATCACCAGAAATCTCTACTTTCCATTTTCTTTTTAAAGCATCACTTACATCAATAAAAGCTTTAGATTCAAGCTCATCAAGCGTTGTTTGTTGTCCGCCATGCATAGCTTCATACATCTCAGAAGCAGAAGATACCTCTTTAAGCAATAATTCTGCTTCAGAAGCATAACCTTTATCTACATAACCCCTGTAGGAAACAAAAGCTAAACCAGCCAATATTGCTACAATTACCAGTACAACTAAAATTTCTACTAAGGTAAAACCTTGCGTAGCTTTATTTTTGATTACTTTAAATTTGTTAAACATATAAAAACTCCCAACCTTAATTATTAAGTATTATTGTATCAGACAAATATAAAGCTAATTACTTAATAATTAAATTATTAATTATGTTAATTTGTAAAATATTGTAATATGATTTTTTAAATATATAAGCTATTTATACAATGTTATCTACTACAAATATTCTACAATTGCTTATTTATTATTTTGAAGTTGTCTATTTCTTTCAAATAAAATTGCACTAACAGTAGCAGAAACATTTAGTGAATTTATTGAACCAAGCATGGGAATCGTTGCTATTGAATCACAATTTTTTAATGTTTTTTCTCTTATGCCTTTACCTTCGCTACCAAAAACAAAAACAATTTTTCCAGAATAATCTATATCAAACCAATTCAATGCATTAACACCATTTTCAACACCAACAATCCAAAAACCTTCTTTTTTAAGAAAATTCAAAGTTTGATTAACATTGCCAATATTATAAAGAGGTAAATTTAAAAATGCACCTTGACTCACCTGTAAAACAGTACTTGTTAAACCAACACTTCTATTTTTTGGAATCATAATTCCATCAATGCCAGCACATTCTGATGTTCTTATTATTTGCCCTAAATTTTGTGGGTCCTCAATTGAATCTGGAAGCAACAAGCATGTATTATTTTTAGTAAAACTAGGAAGTTGATTTTTAAGAGAATAAGGGAATTTAATTACAATACCTTGAGTTCTCATATTAGGAAACAGTTTTTTGAAAGAGTTTTTATCGTAAGTTTTACATATGTTTCTATATTTTTTTATACAATCTAAAATAAATTTATTTTTAGAAGCCTGTCCATCTTTTAATAAATAAATAGAATCTAAATTTACTTTTTCAGATTTAAATATCTCTATTGAATTATTTAAGCCAAAAATTAAATGTGTATTTATCTGTGTATTTTTCTTCATAAATAATTTTATTTTATAGTAAAAACTTGATCTGACATTCCAATAAATTTAGAATTTTTAGTTGAAACTATTTTTACTAAACATTTATTACTAAAATTAATTGATGGAGGAACAACCCAATTATATACCCCATTATTTTCCACTTCATTTTCTATTAATTTCCAATTTTTACCATTATCAATACTATAAAATAAATTAACTTTAGTTGTTTGGTTTTTTATATTTTCCCAATATATAAAAGTAGAAGTTCCAGAGTAAACTAAATCACCACCATTAGGTGTAATTATGTTAAATGTTTCAATTATTCCATCAATTGAAAACATTCCATCACTAACATCAAAAATATTTTTATCTATATTACTTTGAACTTTTACTTTACATTTTGTGCTAGAATTTAAATCTTCATTAACAGTCCATTTATATTTTCCGGAATTAGGTGCATTTATTTTAATTATTTTCCAATTATTTCCTCCATCAGTAGAAAAATAAATATCAATTGTCTTGTCATATATTTTTTTAATACTCCATATGATATCAATGCTTTCACCAACTTTATACTTTTCATTACCATTGGGATTTAGCAACGTTAGATTTATACTTTGTTCAAGAATTTTATATTTTTTTATATCATAAATTTGATTATCACTTACCAATTCAGCTTTAAGTAATATATTTTTAAATCCTTTAATTGAAGGAACATTCCATAAATAATTTTTAGATTCCATTTTATCTTCAATAGAAGTCCAGCTAATACCATTTGAAAGAGAATAGTATAAATTAAATAAATTGTTATTTGCATTTTTAATTGAGGTATTGATTGTAAAGGGCATATTTGTTTTAACAGTGTCACTAATATTATTATTAATAACAATTATTGGAGCAGCATTAATTGTAAATAATTTAAGACTATCTTGATACTCAAATTCTGCATCTTCAGCTTCAATTTTGATCATACATTGATTTGATTTGCTAACTATATTTGGAATATCCCAAAGGAAATTACCTTTTGAAATATCAACATCATTAATATATATCC
>CAZYFB010000001.1:34925-39459 GCA_964646655.1 uncultured bacterium | reverse complement strand
TAGATGACTGTGGTGTATGTTCAGATGGAAATACTGGACATATTCCGAATAGTGATGATGTAGGATGCGGATGTTTTTATGATGAACCTTCTACATATTGTATAGATACAGATGGTGATGGATTAGGTAACCCAGGTTCTGAAAATTTATATTGTCTGGATGCAATTCCAGTAAATGGTGAATGGGTGGCCGATTGTAGTGATCCTGAGCCAGATTGTTTCTTTAATGAATTTGATTGTAATAATGTTTGTGGTGGAGCTGCTTTAATTGATAATTGCGGTATTTGTTCAGAGGGTAATACTGGTCTTGTTGCAAATGCAGATCAAGATTGTAATGGAGATTGTTTTGGTGAAGCGCTAGTTGATGATTGCGGTGTTTGTTCTGGTGGTAATAGTAATCATGTGGCAAATAGTGATCAAGACTGTAATGGTGATTGTTTTGGTGAAGCTTTTGTAGATGACTGTGGCATATGTTCTGAAGGTTTAACTGAACATGCTGAAAATAGCGATCAAGATTGTAATGGTGATTGTTTTGGTTCAGCTTTCTTAGATGAATGTGGAATATGTTCGGGAGGTAATACAGATCATTTAGCAAATTCTGATCAAGACTGTTTTGGTAATTGTTTCGGCGATGCTGAGCTAGATGATTGTTTTGTTTGTGGTGGCGATAACTCAACATGCTCTGATTGTTTTGGAACTCCGAATGGCGATGCTTATTTAGATGATTGTGGTGTATGTTCTGGTGGATTAACTGATCATATTGCAAATAGTGATCAAGATTGTAATGGTGTTTGTTTTGGTACAGCAATAACAGATAATTGTGGTGTTTGTTCAGAAGGAAATACTGGTATAGATGCTGATATAGGTTTAGATTGTAATGGAGTTTGTGACCCATCTACACCTCAAGGAGAACTTGATTTATCCAATGGTTTTGAATACGGCGCATTTATTGATGATTGTAATAATTGTGTTGGTGGAGGTACAGGGTTAGAAGAAAATTATGCAGATCTAGGCTGTGATTGTGATAACCCAGAACCTTTAAGTTATTGTTTAGATATTGACGGAGATGGTTTAGGTGATCCTGAATTTGAAACTTTATATTGTTTAGAAGATTCAGATGGAAACAGCTACCCTGTTGTTCCAGATGATATTTGGATACTAGATTGTACAGATGCCGATGACACTTGTGGCGCCATAGCAGATCCAAATGGATCTTATGATGAAGGTGAAGAATTTATTGATGAAAATGAAAATGGACAATGGGACGAAGGTGAAGATTTTATTGATGATGTTGAGTATAACTACTATGATTGTAACAATGTCTGTGGTGGTACAGCATTTATTGATTATTGTTCCAATTGTGTTGGTGGTGAGACTCAATTAGAAGAAGGATATGCAGACTTAGGATGTGATTGTGATAATCCAGCGCCTTTAGAATATTGCTTAGATACTGATGGTGATCAATTAGGAAATTCAGGTAGTGAAACATTGTATTGCTTAGAATCATCTGAAAACAATACATATCCAAGTTTACCCGATCAATGGTATACTGATTGTTCTGATGTATGCTTCAATGATCCTGAGAATGATTTTGATCAAGATGGTATTTGTGGTGATATTGATGAATGTCCATATGATCAAAATAATGATGCAGACAATGATGGTATTTGTGATGATATTGATGATTGTGTAGGTGATTATGATGAATGTGGAATTTGTAATGGTGATGGTGTAGATGCAGATGAAGATGGCATATGTGACGATATTGATGATTGTGTAGGTGAATATGATGATTGTGATGTTTGTAATGGCCCTGGTATTGATACTGAATTTATTTCAGAAACAACTTGGGTTGAAGATTACGAAACTGTTCCTTTTGATAATGAATTTAGTGCAACGATTGCAATAGCTCAAATTTTTATAGATGGCGTAGAACAAACTACAGGTCAATTAGCAGCATTTGGCGAGGATGGAATAATTAGTGCTTTAGATGCTAACGGAACGTCTTACTTTCCACCAAGTGATATTAATATATATGAATTATCTGTTTGGAGTAATTCAGCATCAGGTGAAATCATTACCTTTAAATATTTTGATAGTGAAAATAATATAATAATAGACTTAAATGAGTCTTATACTTTTGTTTCTAATGATATTGTTGGAGATGGTTTTAATCCATATATATTAACGGGTGAATTTACGCCATGTGATTGTGATGGTAATGTATTTGATGATTGTGGTGTATGTGGTGGTGGTGGCATTGCTGATGGAGAATGTGATTGTGATGGTAATATTATAGATGATTGTGGTGAATGTGGAGGTGATAATTCGACATGTACTGATGAATGTGGAGAATTGAATGGCCCTGGTATTGATACTGAATTTATTTCAGAAACAACTTGGGTTGAAGATTACGAAACTGTTCCTTTTGATAATGAATTTAGTGCAACGATTGCAATAGCTCAAATTTTTATAGATGGCGTAGAACAAACTACAGGTCAATTAGCAGCATTTGGCGAGGATGGAATAATTAGTGCTTTAGATGCTAACGGAACGTCTTACTTTCCACCAAGTGATATTAATATATATGAATTATCTGTTTGGAGTAATTCAGCATCAGGTGAAATCATTACCTTTAAATATTTTGATAGTGAAAATAATATAATAATAGACTTAAATGAGTCTTATACTTTTGTTTCTAATGATATTGTTGGAGATGGTTTTAATCCATATATATTAACGGGTGAATTTACGCCATGTGATTGTGATGGTAATGTATTTGATGATTGTGGTGTATGTGGTGGTGATGGTTTAGATGCAGATCTAGATGGTATTTGTGATGATGTAGATGATTGTGTAGGTGAGTATGATGACTGTGGTGTTTGTAATGGTGAAAATGCTGATTTAGATGATTGTGGCGTCTGTTTTGGTAATAATGAAGATTTAGATTGTAATGGTGACTGTTTTGGAACAGCACTTATAGATGATTGTGGTATTTGTTCAGAAGGAAATACGGGGTATGATTTTAATGCTGATTTAGATGATTGCGGTGTCTGTTTTGGTAACAATGAAGATCAAGATTGTAATGGTGACTGTTTTGGAACAGCAGTTATAGATGATTGTGGTATTTGTTCAGAAGGAAATACTGATCATGAATACAATAGTGATATCGATTGTAATGGAGATTGTTTTGGTGGAGCTGTAATAGATGAATGTGGTGTTTGTGGAGGAAATGGAAATTCTTGTGCTGTTTATATTGAATCAACTATTGAAATAACCCTTGACCAAACAATCTTAGAAGATGAAATACTTCTAGAAGAGTTTAAAAATAACTTTGAGGCCTTATTGGAAACTCAGCTTGGTATACCTTCAGGCACAGTTGAAATAACCAATATACTTATTGCAGAAGCTAGAGATATTAATATTATTGTAGAGTATACTATTACACTTACAGAAGAAGAATTAATCGAGACAGATTTTAATGATTTAGATGAAATATTAGATGCACTTGTTGATGTTGAGGAAGAGATTGAATCAACTGAAGAATTAGAGTTTATTTTTGGTTGTTCAGATGATGAGGCATGTAACTTTGATGAGACTGTCAATGTAGATGATGGTAGCTGTACATATGCTCTTGAATATTATGATTGCGATGGAAACTGTATTGATGATGCTGATAATGATGGTTTATGTGCAGATGAGGATGAATGTCCAAATGATGCAGATAATGATGCAGATGGTGATGGAGTTTGTGGAGATGTTGATCAGTGTCCTGGATATGATGATAATATTGATACAGATGATGATGGTATTGCAGATGGTTGTGATGAATGTCCATTTGACGCTGACGACGATATAGATAGTGATGGTATTTGTGGTGATTTAGATATTTGTCCAAACGATTATTTTAATGATATAGATGGTGACGGTATTTGTGGTGATGTTGATCAGTGCCCACTTGATAGTAATAATGATATAGATGGTGATGGTCTTTGTGATTGTACCTTAGAAAATATAGATGAGTGTCCATATGAACCGGATGAATGTCCAAATGATGCTGATAATGATGCAGATGGTGATGGAGTTTGTGGTGATGTTGATCAGTGTCCTGGATATGATGATAATATTGATACAGATGATGATGGTTTAGCTGATGGTTGTGATGAATGTCCAAATGATGCTGATAATGATGCAGATGGTGATGCTATTTGTGGAGATGTAGATGAGTGTCCATATGATCCTGAAAATGATATTGATAATGATGGTATTTGTGGAGATGTAGATAAATGTCCACTTGATCCTGAAAATGATATTGATAATGATGGTATTTGTGGAGATGTAGATGAGTGTCCATATGATGCTGAAAATGATATTGATAATGA
The DNA here is from genome assembly GCA_964646655.1 of uncultured bacterium. Taxonomy (GTDB): domain Bacteria; phylum Fidelibacterota; class Marinisomatia; order SCGC-AAA003-L08; family D37C17; genus TMED6. The sequence continues at coordinate 35,078 of CAZYFB010000001.1, read as the reverse complement.
TGGCATTTGTGGAGATGTAGATAAATGTCCAAATGATCCAGATAATGATATAGATGGTGATGCTATTTGTGGAGATGTAGATGAATGTCCACTTGATCCTGAAAATGATATTGATAATGATGGTATTTGTGGAGATGTAGATGAGTGTCCATA
>CAZYFB010000001.1:0-34825 GCA_964646655.1 uncultured bacterium | reverse complement strand
CATATGATGCTGAAAATGATATTGATAATGATGGTATTTGTGGAGATGTAGATGAATGTCCACTTGACCCTGAAAATGATGCTGATAACGATGGCGTTTGTGGAGATGTTGATCAGTGTCCTGGATATGATGACAATATTGATACAGATTATGATGGTATTGCAGATGGTTGTGATGAATGTCCTGGATATGATGATAATATTGATACAGATTATGATGGTATTGCAGATGGTTGTGATGAATGTCCACTTGATCCTGAAAATGATGCTGATAACGATGGCGTTTGTGGAGATGTAGATGAATGTCCTGGATATGATGATAATATTGATACAGATTATGATGGTATTGCAGATGGTTGCGATGAGTGTCCGCTTGATCCTGAAAATGATGCTGATGGTGATGGAGTTTGTTGTAGTGATGGTGATGGTGATGGTGTGATTGATGATCCATATTGTGAATGTGCTGCAGATTTTTATGATTGTGCTGGTGAATGTGGTGGTGATGCCTATATAGATGATTGTGGTATTTGTGATGATATAGTTGAAAATGACAATGAAACTTGTACAGGCTGTACAGATGAAATAGCTGAAAACTATGATGAAAATGCAACGATATCATGTGATGATTGTTGTGAATATGCACCTTTAAGTTTTGATCTATTAACTCCAGTTGATGATACTGAGATTATTTTCAACGAGAATGATTATCAAACATTATTTATTAACTTTGCATGGGAAGAAAGTATTGATTTAAATACTGATGATCAGGTTAGTTATAATATAACTGTTACCAATCAAAACACTGGTGAAGTAGAATTAGCCTTACCAGATTATGCTCAAGAAGTACTGCCTGTACCTTTATCATTTATTATAGATGATCCGATTGAAGGAGAAGATGTTTTATTTAGCTGGGAAGTGATTGCTCAAGATGATTCAGAGGGGCAATATGAAACTACATGTAATGAAATTTTTGAATTTACACTTAGATTTGAATCACTCGGTATTGAAGATGCACTGGTACCAGATACCTATGTACTTGGTGACTCTTATCCAAATCCATTTAATCCAGTTACAACCATTGAATATGGTTTGCCAGAAGCATCAATGGTAGAATTATCTGTATATGATATACATGGAAAATTAATTAAGACTTTAGATAAAGGCAGTAAAGTTGCTGGCTATTACTCAATTGAATGGAATGCACAAAATGTTCCTACAGGTACATATTTCATTAGAATGATTACCAATGAGTATACTGCAACGCGCAAAGTATCCCTTATTAAATAATGAAAAAATTATCGATTTATTATTTTTCTGTCATCATAATATTTTATGGTTGTACAGACTCTCCTATATCTGCTGATGAATCAACATCTACTACAGGAGGTTCTGATTCAAATTTTATTTCAATAGATTTTGGTTCATATACAAATAATTCAGTAGATATTATAATTAACACATCAGAAGATGTAAGTGGGTTTCAGTTTACAATTGTTGGACCATTAATTACTAGTTTTGGTGGAGGTCTATCAGATCAATATGGATTTTCTATTGCTAATAATCCTAATACTGGTATAATAATTGGCTATTCATTATCAGGTAATATAATTCCGTCCGGAAGTAATGATGTGCTTACAACTTTATTTTTTGAAAGCGTAACATCTGATATTTGTTTAGACAATGTTATCTTATCAGATCCAAATGCGGTAGCACTTAATATTAATTTTATAGGAGATTGTATTGAATATTAAAGTAAGCCATATATCAAAATCTTTTAAAACTTACGATAGAGATCCTGGATTAGTTGGTGCTTTTAAATCTTTTTTTAATAGGCAGTATACTAATTTTGACGCATTAACAGATATTAATTTAAATGTCGAAGAAGGGGAAATTTTAGGAATTTTAGGTGAAAATGGAGCTGGTAAAACAACTTTAATTAAATTGATGGTTGGATTACTGCATCCAACATCAGGATCAATAGAAATAAATAATTATATTCCATGGAAAAGAAATCACGATTTTTTAAAAATGATTACTGTTGTTATGGGTCAAAAAAATCAATTATGGTGGGATATTCCTGCATCAGAATCATTTTTATTGAATAAAAGAATATATCAAATAGAAGATAATGATTATAATAATATTTTAAATGAGATGGTTGAGTTATTGGACGTTAAAGAAAAGTTAAATACTCAAGTTAGACGTTTATCATTAGGTGAAAGAATGAAAATGGAAATCATCGCTTCTTTACTGCATAAACCTAAAATAATAATGTTAGATGAGCCATCTTTGGGATTAGATGTTATGTCTCAAGCAAAAATAAGAGAATTTGTTAAGTATTATAATCAACAATATAATGCAACTTTTATTATAACTTCTCATTATATGAATGATATTGATTCTATGTGTAAAAGAGTTTTTGTTATGAATAAAGGAAAAGGTTTATATGATGGTGATTTTTCTAAACTAATCAAAAAAATAAATCCTACAAAAAAGTTAATCTATAATTTTGATGAATCATTATCTAATGAAAATATTAAAATTTTTGAAAAAAAATATAGTATAAATATTAACGATAATATTTTAACTGCTGAACTTGATGATAAACTTTTAAATAATTTATTGAGAGATTTATTTGATGTGTGCAACTCTCAATCTTTTCAAATAGAAGATTTACCTGTTGAAGAGACAATGCGTTCTTTTTTCGAAGACCCTGAAAATTACCTTAAATAAATGATTCTATGGTATAAAAAATATAGTTCAATATTAAGAGCTTCAGTTATTACTGCTTTAGAATATAAGGCAAATAGCATGGTGGGTTTATTTGCTATATTATCAGGCTTACTTGTTGAGTATTTAATTTGGAGTATGGTTTATTCATCAGAAAATACAGGTCAAACTATTCAAGGTATAACAACCCAATGGAGTTTTAATCGATTAATTGCATATATATTTCTTTCTATGATTATTGGACAATTAAAATCTTCATGGGTTACTTCACATGAGATGATTATGCAAATTAGACAAGGTTTTATGAATCAATATATTGTAAAACCCTTATCTTTTTTTAGTTATCATTTAATGAACTTCATTGGCACAAATATTTTATATTATATTCCTTATTCATTATTGATTTTCTTCTCACCATTTATTTTTAATGATATTATATTTATAAATTCAATTCAAATACCCTTTTTTTTATTAGCATTGATAATGTCAATTTATTTATCATACAGTATATATTTTTTTATGGTATGTTTTGCATTCTGGTTTGGCGAGGTAAGAGCATTACTGGCTGCATATAATATTTCAATGTTTGTTTTAGCTGGCCAGATTATTCCTTTAGATTTTTTTCCTGAAGTGTATAATCAAATAATTAATTATACACCAATACCATATTTAATTAAGTTTCCTGTTGATATAGCAATGGCAACACAAATCAATCTTTTTCATTGGCTTTATTTACTTTTAATTGGTTTATTTTGGTGTGTAGTGATGCGTTTTTTAAGTAGCTTATTATATAATTTTGGCATTAGAAGATATGAGGCATACGGTGCGTAGATATTTTAGTTTATGGTTTTCAATATTTAAATACAGTTTATCCAGAGATATGGAGTATAAAACAAATTTTATTGGAAGTCTTTTTGTTGATGGAATATATTATGTTACATGGTATTATTTTTTTGAAGTTATTTATTCAAAAACTACAATGCTTGGAGATTTTGATAGAGAAGCAATTTTAGTTTTTTTGATAGCAACATTTTTTGTAGACACATTATTTATGATGCTTTTTGATGGCGCAGGTTATTTAAAAGAACATATAAGAACGGGTAGTTTAGATTTTATTTTATTAAGACCTGTTAATTCACAATTTTTAATTTCTTTTAGATATATACGAAGTTATGCAATAGTTAGTTTTATAATTTTAACAATTATATTAGTAAACATATTACAATTATTTCATCCACACTCATTAAATTTTATTAATCTTTCATTATTTTTTATATCACTTATGTTTGGTGTTACAATTTGGTATTGTATTGAATTTATAATGTCATGTCTAACATTTTATTTTAGAGATTTTAGGACAGGAGGATGGTTAACACATGAAATTATGAAATTTTCTATGAGACCAGATAGTATATATACAGGTTTTATAAGAAAAATTCTATTTACTATACTTCCCATGGCTTTAGTCGCATCAGTACCATCAAGAATATTACTATATGGAATAAATGCAACTAATTTAAAATATTTAATTGTTCAAATATTGATTATCATTATTTTATTTATGCTTACAAGAATTTTTTGGAAAAAAGGAATGTTAAGATATGAAAGTGCTCAAAGTTACACTGGCCCAGTTCTTTAAGTTTTCTTTGGTTTTTTCTTTGCTGCAGGAAATAAAATATTATTTAGAATAAGTCTGTATCCAGGTGAATTTCTATGCAAATCTAAATCTGTATGCGGATCACCAACAAAGTGCCTGTAATCTTCTGGATCATGACCACCTAAAAAAGTAAAAGTACCTTTACCAATATTTCCATGTATATATTTAACTTGTTCTGAGTATAAATCATCACCAAGTATTAAAACATGAGATTTTAAAAATTTTTTATTATATCCAGTTGTTTGCCCCATAAATCCATTTACATTGGTTACATGATTTTGTATTAACATTGTTGGTACTGGATCCCATTTAGCTGAGAAATTTGATAATGTAAAATAATCAGATTCTGCGCTTCTTGTTGTTGGTTGATGACTAGAAGGATAATCAATATTAGAATATTCATAAATTGTTGGGTCTGTATAAAGCTCATAGTTTTCAAAAGCTATACCATTAGAAAAATCTACATTTAAAAGATTAAGATCATCTATTGGACTACCATCATAAACTGAATGTGCAAAGTCTATATCATAGAAAGATAATGCAATATCAAAAGAATCTGTTGCAGAGCACATCGCAAATAAGAAGCCTCCTTTACTAACATAATCACGAATCTTAAGTGCTATTGTTTTCTTAAATTTATGAACTGTATCATAACCATATTTTTGCGCTGTATTTGTAAAACTATTTTCCATTTCTTTATACCAATTTTGATTTCGATACCTATAGAATTTCCCATATTGTCCAGTAAAATCCTCATGATGTAGATGCAACCAATCATATTTATATAAATCTCCATTCATCACTTCATCATCAAAAACAACATCATATTTAATTTCAGCATATGTTAACGCTAAAGTTACAGCATCATCCCAAGGCTGTTGATTTGGAGGGGAATAAACAGCTATTTTAGGAGTTTTATCAAGGATGACTAACTCCATATTTTCTTCTTCAATCATTGAATATATAAGGGATATTTTTTCTATTGATAAAGTTTCATATAGAATATTTTTTAATAAACATTCTCTTTTAATATTTTCATCTAATTCAAGAATGAATGAACCACCTCTATAATTTAATAGCCATTCGACTTTATTTTGTTTTTTTAAACTTGAAAAAGCTAATCCATATGCTTTAAGATGATTTGATTGGGACTCATCCATTGGAATTAATATCTTATTTAAAGAAAAAATAAAATTGATAAATATGCATATAATTAAAAAATAAAATTTTATCATAATTCATATTCCTCTATAACTAATTCATTTAGCTCATTTAGCCGTTTAAGAATATTTTCTTTATAAATAGTATCTGGAAAATCTTCTAAAATTTTTTCATAAAATTTAATAGCATTTTTATAATTCTTATTAATTCTATCTTCAATTTCAGCATTGATAACTAATGAAATTTCACTATATACAGTTTTATTTTTCATTTCGTTAATTAGATTTTGTGTATTTTCTATATTTCCTTTTTGCAATTCAATTAACGCATATTGAAAATGAGCAAGTTCAGAAATTAAAATATTTTCATCATTTATAAGTCCAATAAGATCTACTATAGATTCAAAACTTTTATTCATTTTAATTTTAAGTAAGATGTTTGAATATAATTCAAACTTATCTTTATCATTACTAAAAAAAAGTGATATCATTTTTAATTCAAGTAAGTCATTATAATTATTTTTATCTATTCCTATATTATTTACAAGTGAATCTAAATTTTCCATAAATAAATTATAGTTTCCTTTATATAATGAAATCTCAAGATTTTTAAATTTAACATTATTATCCAAGGTAAAATTATTGTTAAATGAATTTTTATGAGATAATATTTTTAAAGCTGAATCTAAATAACCTTTTGATATTAATATATTACTTTTTCTAGTAATTACTTTACTATAATGATTTGAATGTGAGTCTTTTTCTATTTTATTTAATATATTAAATGCAGAATCTAAATCTGAAAAAATATTTAAGTATATATCAGAAAGAATTAATAGACAATCTTGTTTTCTAATATTTTCTTCAATTAATTTGTTATATGTGTTGATAATATATTCTATTTCTTCATCATCATATTTGATATTTTGATTAAGATTAAAAAATAAATTAGAATTAAATTGCTTGTTTGTAATGGGTAAATAATTATTATTAATTTGAGCTCGTGATGAGATAAGATTTAATGATTCAAATAATTGATCAATGATTAAATTTTTTGTAATTGAACTTATTTTATTATTTTTTTTTCTTTTGTTTAAAAAGATAATTGACTCATCAATTGATTGTTTAAATTTTTGCTCATCTTTAAATAAAGAGATAAGCTTTCTAGAAAAAAAGTCAGGTATATTATATTTATTTCTAATAAATTTGATAAAATCATAAGCCTCATTTACTTTTTTATTTTTAGCAATTTTTAAAAGAGCGAATTCAAATTTATAAATATTATTTTTTTGACTTTCATATTTTTTTTCTAGCAAATATAAATCATCAACCCAATCTTGACTATCATTCCAAATTTTTATTTCAATTAAATCAATTTCAGCTTCAAATAATAATTTTTCATTTAATGTATTATTTATAAAAGTTTCATAATAATCAATCAAGGTATCATATTCTTTTTTTTGACTTAAAATATTTTTTATTTTTTTTAAATATTCAAAACTAGTTGGATTACTATCAAAAATATCTGTATAAATTTCAAGAGCTTTATCATATTTTTTTTGTTGGTAATATATCTCAGCTTCTTTCCAAAGAGAATATTCATCGTTTTTAGTTTGGCCTAAATCAAATGATATTAATAACACAAATATGATTATAAATTTATTTTTCATTTATTTTTTCATCAATTAAAATTTTTAAATATTCTTGTATGATTTTTTTATTTTCATTTGATATATTTATATTATTGTTAATATCATCTAAAGTTTTATATAATTTTTTCAACTCTTCATTATTTATTTTATTATTATCAATATTTTTTGAATTTTCCCATTCTATTTTATCATCTTCTTTAGCTTCCCATTTGTCATCATAACCTCTATTTTGAATTGCATTTTTATGCTGGAGTAATCTTCTATAAACTTGTTTTCCTCTTTCTATACTTTCTTGTGAAAACTGATTATTTTGAAAATCATTAATTATTTTATCCATATCATCTAAGGCTTTTCCTAAACCATCACCTTGGTTATTTGTAGATGATGTTGAATTTTCATCAATTAATTGTTCGAGCTGATTTTTAAGTTGATTTTGCTGTTGCATTAAACTTTGCATTAATCCCTCTCCAGTTTGTTGTTGGCCAAATGGCATTGGTAAAAGTGAATTCATACCTTGATTAATCTGTTGTTGAGCACTCATTAGCTGTTCCATTGATTCTAAATATTGGCTATAGCCTGAAGCTTCACCTGAATTTTGCATTTGATCCATTGCGCTAATTAATTGGAGTATTGTTTTATTTATATAAATCATAACATTATATTGATTTTTCTTAGCTTCAGAAATTTTTCCTTGCTCTAAGCCAGCAATAGTTTTTGATAAATAATTAAAAATTTGACTAAATGTTTTAGATGTTTCAGCTGAGATATGAAAACTTTTTTTAGATAAATCAGAAATCTGTATAAATACAGTTTTATACTGCTGCATAAGTATATTTTCTTTTTTAGTTATATTACCAACCATGCTAGCTTTTTTTGATTTAATACTTTTACTATCTTTTGTTAATTTCTCTTGATCATATGACATATCAATTAAGTTTTTAATTATTCTAGAAAATGCATTTAGCATTTCTATGCTAGCTTTTTTTTGATATTGCTCTATTATTTTATTCAATTCTTCTTTAATATTATCAAGATTATTTTTCACTTCACTACTTTTATTAGCCTTTGAATTTTTATTTTTATTATTTGATATTTCATTAAGTAAATTTTTTATATTATTTTGTTTCTGTTCTTCAATGATACTATTAATATCATCTGATAAGACTTGATCAATATTTTGAGTTAGTTTACTAGCTTCATCTAAGTTTTTATTAAAATCTTTCAAATTATCTTTTTGTGTATTAATCATTGGATTAATATTATTTTCATTATGATTATGTTGAATTTTTTCTGATATTTTATCTTGAAAATCAGACATTTCGTTTATTTTATTTACTAATTCATTCAATTTTTGTTCAGCAACAACTTGTTCAAACAAATCAATCATTCTATCTAATTGCAATTCTAAATCACCAATTTCAAAATTTAGTTTATTAAGCTCTTCTAGAGATTTTTTAAAATCATCTTGATTTAATGAGTTTTGTAACTGTTCTAGAGCTTTCATTAAATCTGAATTTAACATGTCTTTAAACATTTCTTGTAATTTCTCAATTTTATCACCTAATTCATCATTAATTAATTCATTCTTTGAGTTTAATTCTTCTATAATTTGAATTGTTGATTCAAGATTTTCTATCTTATCAGAAATTTGCTCTAGCTCTTCTGTCATATTATTAATCTCTTGAGATTGTTCAAACCCTATTTTTTCTTTTAACACATCTTTAGAAACGTTATCATAAATACTTTTTAATTCATCTACAGAGTTTAATATGTCATCGAAATTTTGCTCAATTACTTTTTGTTCTTCTTCAACTTCATAGTACATCTGTTCTAAGCTTGGAACATATGCTCTTAGTATATTTGATATTCCGAAATTTAATTCATGGTCTTTTTTATAATCATATGCACTTATCCAGTAAGTAACTTCATCGCCTGGAGAAAGATTTAAACTTTTAATATTCCAGTTGTATGTAAAAAATGAATTAGTTTTATTGGTATTTTGAAATTGTTTAATATTAAAGTTATAAACAATTGTATCTTGCGCTAAATAATATGGTTTAATTATTTTATAATTAAGCTTTACTTTATTTAAACCATAATCATCCGCAACTTCTATTTCTAAAGGTATAATATACTGATCTTCAATTTTAAAATCATTTTCTGGAAATTTAATATTTGCTATAGGATTCAAATCATCAACTTTAATTATATTATATTTTATCGGAATACCGTAATTATTTTTAAAATCAGAAAATTTGAATTCTAATTCAAAAGATTTATTTATATCTATTTTAGAATGTGTATTTTTAGAGTTATTTTTAAAATTTACAGAGCTATCATTGTCAAAGATTAATTCGATATTTTTAATATTTTTATCAAATTCTGCAATGATATTTAATATAGATCCTTTTAAAATTTCTATCCTTTTTATACTTTGATTATGAGAAATTTCATTTAAATTTGTATACTTAGGAGGCTCTATAATTAATTTTAAAATCTTAATTTCCGGCCGTTTTTTTATTTTAATAATAAATGTATCTGTTAATACCTCATATCTATTAAAAGAAAATATTGGTTCATTTGTATAGCTAGCCCATACAACTGTTTCTTTATTAATATTATTTAAACTTAAAGAATAGTAGTTATCATTTTTTTTAGATGAAATTTTTTTATAATTATTTAAGTTTTTAATATGAAAATCAATTTTTTCTGGTGCTTCTCCATCTGCTTTTACAATTAAATTTAATTTCTCATTTGGGTAAAAATAATTATCTAATGTAGAATTTTTTAAAACCAATGAAAAGGGAATATCTCTTTCAAAATTGATATTTTTTTTAACTAATCTATGAAAGGCATCATAGTAATTATTAATGCTTAATAATGATATAGCAGCAAGAATTAAAGTTATTGATATGTAGATATTTTTTTTAAATATCTCAAATTTTATATCATTTATATCAATATTTTTAAGTTCATCTTCTAATTTATTAACTGCATTAACAGTTAAGTATGAATATTTACTATTTAGATCAATTTTTGAATAAATTTGGAGAGCATTGACTATTCTATCTTTTGTTGGAATTTTATCTATAAGCTCTATTGCTATTTCATTGTAATTTGAATTATTTAATATGTTATATCTATGAATTATTATTCTCAATAAACTAAAAATTACAAAACTGATAGTTAATAAATAAAATAAGCTAAATACTTTTTGTTTTACAATTGAATCAAAATAGGCATTATTTTCTAATAATATAAAAAATAGAATTAAAGAAAGTAAAATTGATAAAAAATTAATTGCAGTATTAATTAGCTGATACTTTAATTTTTTCTTAATGTATAATTTTATAAATTTTTGAATAAATTTCATATTTATTGACTTAATGCAAAAATAAGAATGTTTGTTCCCATTTTTAGAGCTTCTAATCTTTTAGTTGGGTGTAATTTTTTTCCAGTAACCCTTTCATGTTCTAGATTTGATTCCCATCCGTCACCAAGATCTGATTCTATAGTGTAAAGTGAAATAATTTTATCCTCATGATAAAGAGCTAAAGCTTTTGGTTTTTTATTATCATGTTCATGAATTTTTGGTAAACCATTATTAAATTTATATAAAATATTAAATATTTGATGATTATCATTTATTTCAACCCATTCCTTATCTGGGAAAACTTTTTTCATTTCTTTAAAAAAAGTTTTATCAAAATTATAATTATCGTCAACGTGTAAGAAGCCCCCATTAAGAAGATGTTTTCTTAAAGCTTTAATTTCTTGTTGATTTAATTTTATGCCTTGCCAAAAACCATTACCCCTTTTTTCACCGTGGCCAGTCATATATAAATATTTTGTTTTATAAAATTTATTACTACCAATTTTAATTTTTAAATCTATATCTCTATTAATTGATTTAACAGGTATATTAGTATTTAAATTAATAAACTTTATAAGCTCAGTAAGTGCAGATTGGTCAGAATTCCAATCACCAGGCTCATATTGAACAAGGCCTATTTTAAAATTTTGGCTATCATAATCATTTGGTATAATAAAAGAATTGCAAATGAAGTATGGAATTAATAGTACTAAAATTCTTAAAAACATTATTTAAATTAAATTATTTAAAATAATTTTAAAAGAAATGAAAGATTTCTTTATTTTATACATTATGAACAAATATTTTTTAATAGTTTTAGTTATTTTTAATGTCTTGATTAGCTCCGAAGATAATTGGTCGACCACACCAATTGATGAATTTATAAATCAAAATTTTAGAAAAATGACTTACAGAGAACCCTTCTATTTGATACCATATGAAGTAAAGATAGGATTATTTTCCTATGGAGGACCAAATTATTTTAGTAATATATTTTCTGGAAATTTTGATTTACAATCAAATCCATTATTATTAGATAATCAAGATATAAATAATGATTTTATTTCTTCAGTTAATGAAAGAGCAGGATATTTCATAGAGGTTGATATTATGAAATATAATTTATTAGAAAAATTATATCATCAAAATCTAATTGATTTTCAAATTGGGACTGGCTTTAGATATTCAAATATTTTATCAAATCCAGCTGGTCCGATCTATATTGAAAATACAAATACTTCTGAAAATTATAGATTTCGTCCAACAATATATGATACATTTTTAAATCTTTCATTAATATCTCAATTCTCATCAAAATTTTATTTATATACATATTATTCTTTTGGATTAAGTTATGCATCTATATATGAATCACTCAGTCAAAAAAAATATATTTATGCTTCTGGAATTAATGAAAATTTATCTTTTGGGTATAAATATGTAATTGATAGACCCTCTTTACCATATAATTATTCATTAGGAATTGAATTAAGATTAGGAAGAACATATATTGATAAAGTATATGACAATAAAGATGAAAGTCCAATATTAGGACTAGATTTACATAATGCTGGTTTATTTTTAACCTTTGGAACAGCATTTGGTGGTAAAAAAACAAAGGGAGATGAAGCATTTGATTTAATGTTAAATGGTGATTATATCAATGCTGCAAAGAAGTTCAAACAATTTTTAAATATTTATAACTATGAATTTAGATTTAATAAAGCAAAAGAAATGCTAAATTTTTGTTACACTCAAATACCATATCAGTATTTTGATAATGGTTTATCATTTTTTAATCAAAAAAAATATTCTGATGCTTTAATAAATTTTAAACAAGCAGAACAAACTGCAGACCCATCCTTGATTCTTGAAATAGATTCTTATAAAAGAGATATCGCAAAATTTATGATTGAAGAAGTTAACCTAAATATTGATAATCAAACTTTTTCTCAATCATTAAAAAATCTTAATAAGGCAAGAAAAATATCTCCATATTTATGGGCAGAGACTGATAAAATTGAAGCAAAAATTTTACTAAAAAAAGGTAATATTTTAAGAAATTTAAATAATTATTCTGTAGCTATTGATTTTTATCAACAGGCCTTAGAATTAGATCCAAGTTTATTTATTGAGATAAATGACATTTATACTCAATTAATCATTCAAATTTTAAATGATATAAATGATACTACTGATGTCAATGAGTTAATTTTGGTTAGGGATTACCTAAAAACTATTATTGCTTTAAAGCCAAAATATGAAAACACATTTAGTAAGTTTGTTAAAACTATAGAAGATAAATTAAAAAACAATAATTCATTATTAACAAAATTAAATTTAAAAGATTATGTTGAACAAAAACGAAAAAAAGCAATTAAATCTTTAATTAATCAAATTAAAGTTGGTATGAGCTTTTATGAGATAGAGTTAATCTTGGGAAAACCAAGTTCAATAAAAAACGATGATGGTTTTGATTTGTGGCTATATGAAACATCAAAAAAAACATTTAAAACATATTTTTTTAAAGATAATATTTTAGTTAAAATTAACTAATACTTATTAAGGTTTTTTTATGAAAATGTATATTATTTTTTTTGTAACAATAATTATATCAGCAATTCTTTTTTTGGCTTTTTCTAGCTCTTCAAATAGTACAATTAATATTGGTTCAAAAGCACCTAACTTTAAACTATATAATCAAAAAAATGAATTAGTATCATTAAATGATTATAAAGGTAAAAATTTAGTTATTTATTTTTTTCCTAAAGCGTTCACACCTGGATGAGTAAAGCAAGCTTGCGGGTTCCGTGATGAATATGAAGATTTTAGTAAATATAATATCAATATTATTGGAATTAGTTATGATACTCAAGAAAAACAAAAAGAATTTTCTAAAAGATATAATCTTACCTTTCCATTATTGGCTGATATAGATGCTAAAGTATCAAAAACATATGGTGTGGATACTTATTTCTTTCCTAAAAGAGTTACTTTTTTAATTAATAAAGATGGAGTAGTTTTTGATATTATTAAGAATGTAAGTTTAGAAGATTATGGTAAAAAAATTATAAAAGTATTTAAAGAAAATAAATTAATAGAAAAATCAAATGACAAATAAAAGAACGCATACTTGTGGAGAATTAAATCAAAAAAAATTGAATGAAACTGTAATTTTAAATGGTTGGATTTCAAAAGTTAGAGATTTGGGCAGCGTTATTTTTGCAGATATTAGAGATAGATATGGAAAAACTCAATTAGTATTTAATTCTGAATTTGATAAGAACTCATATTTAAGTGCAAAAAAATTAAGCTTGGAAGATGTAATAAGTATTGAAGGCAAAGTAGTTTTAAGACCAGATGAGGCTAAAAATGAAAATTCTAATACTGGTATGATTGATATTGAAGTCACAAATTTAATTATTTATAATAAATCTGAAACACCACCTTTTGACATTAATGATAGAAATTCAGCCATGGAAGATCATCGATTAAAGTTTAGATATCTTGAATTAAGAACAAAGGAATTGCAAAATAATTTAATAGTTCGTCACAAAGCATCGATGATAACAAGGAATTTTTTATCAAAACAAAACTTTATAGAAATAGAAACTCCTATTTTAATGAAGTCTACTCCAGAGGGTGCTAGAGACTTTTTAGTTCCAAGTAGATTACATAAAGGAAAATTTTATGCTTTACCACAATCCCCTCAAACCTACAAACAGCTTTTAATGGTTTCAGGGTTTGATCGTTATTTTCAAATTGTAAAATGTTTTAGAGATGAAGATTTTCGAGCAGACAGACAACCTGAATTTACTCAAATTGATATTGAAATGTCATTTATAGAACAACAAGACATTATCAATTTAGGAACCAATTTAATTAAATATATATGGAAAGATATTTTAGATATTAATTTGGATGAAGAATTCCCCGTAATGACTTATGAGCAAGCTATGAATGATTATGGATCAGATAAACCAGACCTAAGGTTTGATATGAAGCTCATTGATTTTGATCAATATGCAAAATATTCAAGTTTTAACACTTTTAAAAATGTTATAGAAAATGGCGGTTTAACAAAAGCAATTATTTGTCCTAATCCTGAAAATTATTCAAGAAAAGTAATTGATGAATTAACAGATTATTTAAAAACATATTTTAATGTCAAAGGACTAGCTTGGTTTAAGGTTATAAATGGTCAATTTGAAGGAGGTATATCGAAATTTTTTGATAATGAACTTCAAAAAAAAATAATTCAAGATTTATCTATAAATGATTCACAAATTATTTTTATTATGGGAGATAATAAAAAAAGAACCTTACAATCAATGGGAGCGTTGAGATTAAATCTTGGTGAAAGAGAAAATCTTATTCATAAAAATTCATGGAAACCACTTTGGGTTGTTGACTTCCCTCTTTTTGAAAAGGAAAATAATAAATATTTTTCATTACATCATCCATTTACATCTCCTCATCCAGATGATATTAATTTATTGAAAACAGAACCAGAAAAAATTAGATCATTAGGATATGATATTGTGATGAATGGTTATGAATTAGGTGGCGGCTCAATTAGAATTCATGATAGAGAGATTCAAGAAAATATATTTAATATTTTAGGCATATCTAAGAACGAGGCAGAAGAAAAATTTGGATTTTTATTAGATGCGTTTAAATATGGTGCTCCTCCGCATGGAGGTATGGCTTTTGGTTTTGATAGAATTGTTATGTTACTGGCAGGTTCAAATCAAATTAGAGATGTTATTGCATTTCCAAAAACAACATCTGCAACATCTTTAATGGATAATTCACCGTCAAATGTTGACAAAACTCAATTAGATGAGCTAGGATTAGACATAAAATCTAATTAGTTCCAATTTGAAATAAGAAGAAAATTATGTAAATTTCAATGCTTTATAGAAATAAAAAATAGCCCTTTTTAGAAAGTTTTCTATAAAGGGCTTTTTAATTAAAATTAGAATATGAAAAAAATTTTTGATATTAGTTTAGTTGATCCGCTTTCTTTTGCAGGCTTAAATGATAGAAATATTAAATTGATAGAAGATAAATTTTCCACAAAAATTATTTTGAGGGGCACTCAAGTTAAGCTGGATGGAAAAAAAGATGAAATCAATATAATATCTAATATATTTGATAATATGATAAGCGTTATAGAAGCAAAAGGTCATATTGAAGAAAGCGAACTACAAACTTTTATTGTTTCAACAGACCAAGAAAACTCAACTTTAAAAAAAGAAAATATTAAAGATAAAGTTATTTTGCATACATATAAGGGTGTAGTATGTGCAAAAACAGATGGACAAAAGAAGTATCTTGATGCTGTAAATAATCATGATATAACTTTTGCGGTTGGACCTGCTGGTACAGGAAAAACTTATCAAGCAGTTGCTTCAGCTGTTGCAGCTCTTAAAAATAAAATTGTAAATAAAATAGTAATCACTAGACCTGCTGTAGAGGCAGGTGAGAGCTTAGGATTTTTACCAGGAGATTTAAAAGAAAAAATTGATCCTTATTTAACACCTATTTATGATGCCTTAAATGACATGATTGAAAGAGATAAGTTAAAATTTTTCACTGATAATAGAATTATTGAAATTGCACCCTTAGCATATATGAGAGGAAGAACATTGCATAATGCTTTTATAATACTTGATGAAGCTCAAAATGCAACTACTATGCAAATGAAAATGTTCTTAACTAGGTTGGGTATCACGTCCAAAGCTATTATAACAGGTGATTTAACCCAAATTGATTTACCTAAAAAAAATATGTCAGGATTAATAGAATCTATTAGCATTTTAAAAAATATTGATGGAATTGGATATATGGATTTTAAATCTGCAGATGTCGTTCGTCATACTTTAGTAAAAGATATTATTAATGCTTATGAGAAAAATGAAAAGGCGAATAATGACAAAAAATAATTTACCACTAAATTCATATATATATGATTATACTAGAACCCCGATAGGTGCCTTTCAGGGTTCGTTAAGTACTATCAATGCTACGGATCTTGGGTCAACTGTAATTAAAGAGTTGATTGTTAAAAATAATCTAGATAAAAATAAAATTAATTCAGTTGTTATGGGTAATGTTTTATCAGCTAATTTAGGGCAGGCGCCTGCAAGACAAGCAGCTTTAGGAGCAGATTTACCATATGGAACAGAATGTTTAACGATAAATAAAGTTTGTGGTTCGGGATTAAAGTCTGTCATGTTAACAGATGAATCAATTCGTTTAGGTAGCTCTACATTAGCAATATCTGGTGGCATGGAAAATATGAGTTTAGCTCCCTATTATATTGATAAAGCAAGATTAGGTTTTGGTTTTGGGCATAAAAACATTACTGATTCAATTTTAAAAGACGGTTTATGGGATCCATATAATGATTATGCTATGGGTAATTGTGCTGAAATTTTATCTTCAGAAGAGAGCTATACAAGAAAATCTCAAGATGATTATGCTATTGAGTCATACAAAAGGTCTAATCATGCAATCAAAGAAGGATTTTTTAAAAATGAAATAACACCAGTACAGATTAAGCTTAGAAAAAATGAGATTATATTTGATACGGATGAAGAACCATTAAAATTTAGTGAACAGAAAATTGCTAAGCTTAAACCAGCATTTGTTAAAGATGGAACAATTACAGCTGCAAATGCTAGTAGCTTAAGTGATGGTGCAGCTGCAGTATTATTAGGATCAGAATCTATTCAAGATGAATGTAAAATTATGCCAAAAGCTAAAATTTTAGCCCATACATCATTTGCATATGAACCCTTGTATTTCACTAAAGCACCTATTTTTGCAATTGAAAAAGTTCTTAAAATATCTGGTTTAGATATAAAGGATATAGATTTATTTGAAATAAATGAAGCCTTTTCATGTGTACCTATGGTTGCAATTGATAAGTTAAAACTTGATTATGATAAGGTAAACATTCATGGAGGAGCTGTGTCACTTGGTCATCCAATAGGTGCATCTGGTACTAGAATTTTAGTAACACTTTTGAATGCATTAAAAATCAGAAAAGTTAAATATGGTATTGCATCTATTTGTATTGGCGGAGGCGAAGCATCTGCAATGATCATAGAAAATTATGATTTATAAAGGTATATATGACAAATAATTATAAAATAACAGTTATTGGATCAGGTACAATGGGAAATGGAATAGCTCATGTATGTGCACAATCTGGGTTTCAAACCCTATTGATTGATATTGATAAAGGTCAGCTTGAAAAAGCTATGAAATCTATAAATATGAATTTGGATAGACAGATTAATAAAAAAATTATTACTAAAGATCTTAAATTAAATACTCTAAATAATTTAGAAGTATCTACTAATTTAGAAAATTGTAGTCATAGTAATTTAATCATTGAAGCTGTTCCTGAAAAATTTGAATTAAAGTCCTCAATATTTAAAAAACTAGATAAAATATGCGATAAAAAAACAATTTTTGCGAGCAACACTTCATCAATATCAATTTCAAATTTAGGAGACCAAACTAATAGAGCTGATAAATTTATAGGTATGCATTTTATGAATCCAGTACCAATCATGAAATTAGTTGAAGTTATAAATACAATACATACTTCAGAAGAAACAACTAATGAAATAATTGAAATATCAAAATCAATGAAAAAAATACCTATTCAATGCAATGATTATCCAGGATTTGTATCAAATAGAATACTAATGCCCATGATTAATGAGGCAATTTTTTGTCTTGAACAAAATGTAGCCACAAAAGAAGCGATTGATGAAATAATGATGCTTGGAATGTCTCATCCTATGGGACCTTTAAAGCTTGCAGATTTTATTGGTCTTGATGTTTGTCTAGATATTATGGAAGTTTTATTGAAAGGATTTAATGATTCAAAATACAGGCCATGTAATTTATTAAAAACAATGGTAAGTAGCGGTCAATTAGGAAAGAAAACAGGAAGAGGGTTTTATATATATGATTAATTTTGATTTATCAGAAGAACAATTATTGATTCAAAAAACAGCAAAAGAATTTGCTAAAAATGAATTATTATCAGGAGCTGTAGAGCGTGATGACAAAAAAATATGGCCAAAAGAGCAAATTAAAAAAATGGCCAAGTTAGGTTTTATGGGAATGATGGCTGATAATAAATGGAATGGTGGAGGAATGGATACTATCTCATACGCTATTGCAATGGAAGAAATTTCTGCAATTGATGCATCTGCAGCAGTGATTATGTCTGTGAATAATTCTTTAGTTTGTTATTTAATTGAACATTTTGGAGATGATTATCAAAAAGAAAAATATCTATCTAAGTTAACTACTGGTCAAAAACTTGGAGCATTTTCTCTATCTGAACCTCAGTCAGGTTCTGATGCATCAAATATGAATACTACGGCA
Source organism: uncultured bacterium (assembly GCA_964646655.1). Classification (GTDB taxonomy): domain Bacteria; phylum Fidelibacterota; class Marinisomatia; order SCGC-AAA003-L08; family D37C17; genus TMED6. The sequence continues at coordinate 15,839 of CAZYFB010000001.1, read as the reverse complement.
ATTAAAAAAGATGATTTTTATGTTATAAATGGTACAAAAAATTGGGTTACAAACGGTATTCAGTCTGATTTAGTTCTTGTTTTTGCTATGACAGAAAAAGGTATAGGTCACAAAGGAATATCATGTTTCATTGTTGAAAAAGGGTTTGATGGTTTTGAATGTGGAAAACCTGAAGAAAAATTAGGAATTAGATCATCAGATACTTGTGAACTATATTTTGATAATGTTAAGGTACCAAAAGAAAATATGATTGGAAGCGAGGGTGAAGGATTTAAAATAGCTTTAGCAACGTTAGATGGCGGAAGAATTGGAATTGCTGCGCAAGCATTAGGTATTGCAGTATCTTCATTAAATCATTCTATCTCATATTCAAAAGATCGCTATCAATTTGGAAAGCCTATATCTTCAAATCAAGGTATACAATTCAAATTAGCTGATATGTCAATGGAAATTGAAGCTGCTAGATTACTTATATGGAAAGCAGCATGGGCTAAAGATAATCATCTAAATTTTGGTGTATTGGCTTCTATGGCTAAAGTTTACGCTTCTGAGGTAGCGATGAGAGCTTCAACTCAATGCGTACAAATTCATGGTGGGTATGGCTATATAAAAGAAACAGGTGTTGAAAGACTAATGAGAGATGCTAAAATAACACAAATTTATGAAGGAACCTCAGAGATACAAAGAGTAGTTATTGCACGCTCTTTACTATAATTATATAGGAGATTAAATGAAATTATTTAAAGAATTAGTAAAAAGAGGTCATGAACAAATTGCGCTTTTTAATGATCCAGAGTCAGGTTTAAAAGGTCTTGTAGCTATACACAATACAACTCTTGGCCCAGCTCTTGGTGGATGTAGAATGTGGAAATATAAAACAGAAGAAGAAGCAATGATTGATGTGTTACGTTTATCAAAAGGCATGACTTACAAAGCTTCGATTGCAGGTTTAAATTTGGGTGGTGGAAAAGCGGTTATTATAGGAGATGCAAAAAAGGATAAAACCGAAAAATTATTTAGATCATTTGGTAGATTTGTTGAAGGTCTTGGGGGAAGATATATAACAGCAGAGGATGTTGGAACAAATATTCATGACATGGAAAATGTTAAAATTGAAACTAATTATGTTACTGGAATTTCTAAATCATTAGGTGGCAGTGGGGATCCCTCTCCTGTAACGGCATTTGGTGTGTATATGGGAATAAAAGCAAGTGTTAAAGAAAGGTTTAATCGAAACACTCTTGATGGTTTAAAGATTTCTGTTCAAGGGTTAGGACACGTTGGTTCACATTTAGTTGACTATTTATCAAAGGATGATGTAAAAATATATGTTACTGATATTGATAATAAGAAAATAGATGAGGTTGTAAATAAATATGGATGTACACCATTAGATAAAGATGAAATTTTAAATCAAGAAGTTGATATTTATGCGCCTTGTGCTCTTGGTGCAACTGTTAACAAAAATACAATTCCTATTCTTAAATGTGAAATTATTGCAGGAGCAGCAAATAATATTTTAGACAACTCTAAACTTGATAGTGAGGCTCTTGTTAAAAGAGGTATTTTATATGCACCAGATTATGTAATTAATGCTGGAGGCCTAATTAATGTTGCAAATGAACTTGAAGGTTATGATAAAGAAAAAGCTTTTAATCAGGCTGAAAAAATATATGATACTTTGTCAGGAATATTTAATAGAGCAAAAAATGAATCTATTACTACTACTAAAGCTGCAGCTTTACAAGCGGAAGATAGAATTAAGAAAATTGCCACACTAAAATCGTTTTATTTACCATACAAAAAAACATTTAACTTAAGAAATGATTAATTAATCAATTAATTTATAAGATGAATAGAATTGAAAAAAGAATTTCAAGATCATTATCCCTTCAAATATATTATGCCTGGGTAATGTCTCAAACACATCCAAATGAGATTTTAAATCACATGAAATTATTATTAGAAGATAAAGAAATAGTAGATAATTTTTACATGAATGGTTCACCTATAGATAATAGTGAATCAATACTAAATGAAAATATAATCAACTATTCCTATAAACTAGTTGAATCAACAATAAATAAATCTGAGGAAATTGATCAATTAATTATCAAAAAATTAAAAAATTGGGATTTGAAAAGAATAGCTCTAATTGATAAATTAATTTTAAGATTAGCATTAACTGAAATGTTGTTTTTTGAAGATATACCTCACAAAGTATCAATTGTTGAAGGGGTAGAAATTGCTAAAATATATGGTAATAATGAAAGTAGTAGATTTATAAATGGAGTACTTGATTCTATTTATAATGATTTTAAAAATAATAATCTAGAAATATAAAATGTCACTATTTAATAAAGTAATTACAAAAGTATTTGGTAAGAAATCTGATAAAGATTTAAAAATAATTTCACCTATAATTTCAGATATTAATATAGAATTTGAAAAACTCGAAAATTTAACTGATCAAGATATTAAAGATAAATTTAATAATCTAAAATTAGAACTTCATAATTTAATCCAGAAAAAAAATGATGAGTTAAAAGAAAATAATATTGAACCATCTGAAATAGAAAAAAATATCATTCAATTAGAAAAAGATTATTTAGATACTCATATGGTTGAAGTTTTTGCTATTGTTAAGGATGTTTCTAGAAGGCTTTGTGGAACTAATTTCAAAGTTATGGAAACTGATATGACTTGGAATATGGTACATTATGACGTGCAGCTAATTGGAGGTATAGTTTTACATCAAGGTAAAATATCTGAAATGAAAACAGGTGAAGGAAAAACACTTGTCTCAACTCTTTCCATTGTTTTAAATGCAATTACAAATAGGGGTGTTCATGTTGTTACAGTAAATGATTATCTTGCTCAAAGAGATAGTGAATGGATGGGGTTATTATATAATTTTCTAGGATTATCTGTAGGATGCTTGCTTGATCGTATGCCTCCCAATTTAAGAAAAGAAGTATATGATATGGATATTACTTATGGAACAAACAGTCAGTTTGGATTTGATTATCTTAGAGATAATATGGTTTCATCAATTGAACAAAAAGTTCAAAGAAAACATTATTATGCTATTGTAGATGAAGTTGATTCAGTTTTAGTTGATGAGGCAAGAACACCTTTAATTATATCAGGATCAGTGGATACACCTATCAATCCAGAATATAGTACTTGGAGAAATAAAATTGAATCTCTTGTTCGCACACAAAATAAAATGGTTAATGATTTAGTTATTGAATCTGAAGAGTTACTTAAAACAGATAAAGTAATGGCTGGCATTAAACTTTTGATTGCTTCAAAAGGATCTCCAAAAAATAAAAGATTAATGAATTTATATCAAGAAACGGGAATAAAAAGATTAGTCCACGATACTGAAAGTGAATATATAAGAGAGAAGAAAATCTCTGAAATTGAAGAACAACTTTACTTTGTTATTGATGAAAATTCAAGAGTTACTGATTTATCTGAAAAGGGTAGACAATATTTATCATCAACAAATCCTGAATATTTTGTTATTCCAGACCTGGGCGATATTTATTATGACATAGAAAAATCTAAGGGAATTTCAGATGAAGAAATATTTAAAAAGAAACAAGATGCTCAACAGCTTCATGGTGAAAGAAGTGAAAGAATTCATATAATTAATAAGCTTTTACAAGCATTTTGTTTGTACGAAAAAGATATAGAATATATTGTACAGCAAGGTAAAGTTCAAATAGTAGATGAACATACAGGTAGAGTTTTACATGGTAGAAGATATTCTGATGGTTTACATGAAGCTATTGAAATAAAAGAAAATGTAGTCGTAGGTAGAGAGAGTCAAACTCATGCAACAATAACTATACAAAATTATTTTAGAATGTATGAGAAATTATCTGGAATGACAGGTACAGCTATGACTGAAGCACAAGAATTTATGGAAATATATAAACTAGATGTAGTTGAAATACCTACAAATATTCCAATTCTAAGACAAGACCATGATGATTATATTTTTAGATCTAAAAAAGAAAAATATGATGCTGTGGTAAAAAAAGTTAAAAAATTATGTGATAAAGGTCAGCCAGTTTTGGTTGGAACTACTTCAGTTGAAGAATCAGAAATTTTATCTAAAATGTTAAAAATAGCAAAAGTGTCACATAATGTATTAAATGCTAAACAACATCAAAGAGAGGCCGATATTGTATCAAGAGCAGGTCAAAAAGGTGCAATAACTATTTCTACAAATATGGCAGGAAGAGGAACTGATATAAAACTTGGAGATGGAGTAAAGGATTTAGGTGGATTATTTATTTTAGGAACTGGTAGACATGAATCTAGAAGAATTGATTTACAATTACGTGGAAGATCTGGAAGACAAGGTGATGCTGGTGAATCAATTTTTTATTTAAGCTTAGAAGATGACTTAATGCGAATATTTGGATCTGATAGAATTGCCAATGTAATGGATAAATTAGGTATTGAAGAAGGTGAAGTTATTACACATTCAATGGTTACTAAATCAGTGCAAAGAGCCCAACAAAAATTAGAGACGAGAAATTTTAGCATTAGAAAACATGTTCTTGAGTATGATATGGTAATGAATAGACAGAGAGAAATCATTTACGGAAGAAGAAATTATTTTTTAAATGATAATGAAATAATTGATGAAATTAATCAAATAATTGATGAGTTTATTGATGATAGTATTTCAAATTTTTCAAAAGGTAGTAGTGCAAGCAACATAGATTTAGATGCATTAAATAATGAGTTGTTAGAGTCAGTATCCCTAAATGTCAACGATCAAATAAAAGATATAACATCCTCAGAGTCAATAAAAAATATTATTAGAAAAAATATGAATGAGGTTATTGATTATAAAAAAAATGATGTTGGTGAAAAAATATTTAACCATTTTATAAAATTTATTTCACTAAGAGAAATTGATAAAAAATGGAAAGAACATTTAAATGCAATGGATCAAATGAGAGAAGGTATCAATTTGAGAGCTTATGGTCAAAAGAATCCTCTTATAGAATATAAAAAAGAAGGATATATTTTATTTGAGGAAATGATGTATTCAATTAATAAGGAGATTTTAAAAATACTATTTAGATCCAATCTAACTAAAGTTGATGAATCAAAAATTATTATTGATAGCAGTATTCCAAAAAATATGCAAATGTCTCATAGTAAAATTTCTGGAATACCAGAACTTCAAAAACAATCTCTACCTAGGTCTAGAACACAACCAAGTAAAAGTAAAGTAGTAACTTCAAAAAAGTACGGTAGAAATGATAAGATAAAAATTTCAAATGGTTCTGAAACAAAAGAAATTAAATTTAAAAAAGCAGAAAATTTATTAAATCAAGGTTGGAGTATCATTGAGTAAAAAAAATAAAAAATTTAATACTAAAGCTATACATATTGGTCAAAATCCTGAAAAATTATACGGGGCAGTTTCATTACCAATATATTTGACATCGACATTTAAGCAAGAAGAATTTGGAGAATATGAATATGATTATTCCAGAGCAGGAAATCCTACTAGAACAAATCTGGAAAAAAATATAGCTTCATTAGAAAATGGAGTTGGTGCTGTAGCATTTGGTTCTGGAATGGCTGCTATTTCTGCTGTAATTCATTTATTATCTTCTGGTGATGAGATTATATTTACCAGAAATGTTTATGGTGGAACCTATAGAATAATGGAAAAAATTTATAAAAATTTTTCTATCAAATCACATTGGATTGATACAACTAATCTAGAGGTTGTTCAAAATACAATAACAAATAAAACTAAAATGATTTATATTGAGACACCTACTAATCCAATGATGGAAATTTGTGATATAAATGAAATTTCTAAAATTGCAAAAAAATATAATTGTATATTAGTTGTTGATAATACATTTATGTCTCCATATAATCAAAGACCAATTGAATTAGGTGCAGACATTGTTATGCATAGTATAACAAAATATTTAAATGGTCACAGTGATGTAATTGGTGGAATTTTGATTTCAAATAATGATTCACTATTAGAAAAGCTTAGATTTGTACAAATGTCAGTTGGTGCTGTACCTTCTCCATTTGATTGTTGGATTGTTCAAAGATCACTTAAAACTCTTCATGTTAGGATGGATAGACATAATTTCAATGCAAACCAAATTGCTAAATACTTACAGAAATCAAATATAATATCTTCAATTTATTATCCTGGTTTAATTAATCATCCCAATCATGAAGTAGCTAAAAAACAACAAATCAATCCAAATGGAGAGGTAGTATTTGGTGGTATGATAAGTGTTGATTTAGGTACAAAAGAAAATGCTAGAAATTTTGTGAAAAATTTAGAAATATTCACTTTAGCTGAGAGTTTAGGTGGAGTAGAAAGTTTAGTATGTCATCCTGCTACAATGACTCATGCTTCAATACCAAAAAAAATTAGAAATCAACTTGGTATAACTGAAGGTTTAGTACGATTATCTGTAGGTATAGAGGATATAAATGATTTAATTAATGATATTGAGCAATCAATCAATAAACTTTAATTATTATTCTTTCTCTTTACTACCTTCATGTATTCTTCAAGATTTTGAGGTAATCTTTCTTTATTATTTGATCTAAAGCTATTATCCTTTTTAAGATTATTTTTGCTATGTCTTAAATTATTTTTAAAAACTTTTTTACATGACAAACAATCTTTTTTCACTTCTTTAGGTTGTCTTATATTTTTAAATGAATTATCCTTATTAAGAACCATACTTGGAGAAAGTCGAGTGATTTTCCATATTTTAATAGAATCTAATTTTTTATAATCTAATTTATTTTCAAAATATGTATTTTTAGGATTTAAAACCCAATTTTTAAATGTATTTTCTCCACTATAGTTTGCATCAAATCTTCTAAAGTTTTCGAAATATTTTCTCCACATCTGACTTTTATTTTTCATTATAACACTAAAATCTGTATTGTCTAAAATAGGTTTTTTACCCGTAAAAGGATCAATTGTATTACCATCAATAAGAAAGGCTTCAACAATTATTAAATTATCCTTAGATAAAACATTAGGTGAAAACATTTTCCACATCTGTATCATTCTGGGAAACCTTGATATTCTTTCAAGCATTTTTTTATCATCCCAATTAAAATAGTTTCCTGATTTTTTAATGGTTCTCTTTTGATTCTTGTTATTATTAATATTTTTATCAATAAGATTATTTCTTACTAAAAATGATTGAACACCTGGATTTTCAATTAAAGCAGAATTGATTGAAGCACTTAACATGATTAATAAAATAATAGGTGTTAAAACTTTTATAATACTTTCTAATTCCAATTTAAACTGGGTAAATAGGGTCTTCTTATTTATTGTAATTTTTTCTTTAGACTGATTAACATTTGGTAGATTACAGGCTGGTAAACCAAAAAACACGCTAATCTTTGTTCTATTTTTAGCTATTTGATCATAAACCTTACCAAAAATTTCTGAAATAAAAGGAATGAAAAATATCCACGAGAAAAATTTTCCAAACGGAAGTAAAGAAATTATTCTTCCAAAAGCTTTATGTCTTATCCATAATTTTTCTGAATTTACCTCATAAAGCATTGCTGTTTTGTCTGAAAGACTTTCAAAATTTTTTGGTTTAATTTTGCTATTTGAATAGCCATGATCAAAAGTAACTAGATTATATACATCTAATCTTTTAATTATTCTTACAGTATAATGGCAAAAACCACAATCAGAGTCATAAAATAAAATAAATCTTTTATCTGAATATTTTTGACTTACATACTCCTTCCATTTTTCAAATATTTTTTTATTAATTAATAATGGAAATGTTGATATCATTACCTGAGAAAATAAACCTACATTCATTGTTAATCTAATAGATAGATGAAAAATAGTTAAGGCAATAGCAGTAATGATTCTAAAAATATAATTATAAAAAGGAAAAAATAAGAGAAAAGGAACGGCATACTCTAAGTATAATGTTGATAAAGTAAAAAATTTAGAAACTGGATAAGTCACATAGTCTCTAATATAATAACCTATTCCAGTAATAAACCCATCTAATTGTAACATTTTATAAAAAGCTTTACCATGAGTCCAATCATGTCCATGTTTATCTAATGCAGTAAAAAAATAAATAGCTGAAATTTGAAACAACATAGCAAAATATGCTAATGAATAGATTTGTTTAGGTTGATTTATACCAAATGATTTATCATTTAATTCATCTAAATTATTTTCTTGATTATTTTTTAAGGATAAAATTAATGAATCTATACTAATTGATTTTCCGAGTGGTAGAAATAGTGTCCATATTAATATACAATTCATAAACATATCACCTGAGTTTCCTACTTTAGTAACTGAAACATGAATGCTAATAATTATTAAAGTTGTAATAAAATGTGAAAATTTTGTTTTAAATCCTATCATTAGAAAAATTGAAAATAAAATACCTAGGGTAAAAACTATATAAATTAAAATAGGATCATTTCCAAAATAATGAAAAATAGAAAAGGAAGAATTTTTTACATATTGAGTTTTAATACCAAGATTACTATAAAAGATATTAATAAAATCCCATCTTCTAAAAATATCCCAAAAACATAACCATCCAAGTAAGATTCTGTATAATCCTAACGCTCTTGAATCTACTTTAAATAAGATGTAGTATAAATTAGTAAGCATTAAAAACTCCAGTTTTGAATCGTATCATGAATTCCTTTAATAATAAATTCAATTGAAATGACCATAAGAATTAAACCCATAATTCTTTGCATTATTCTTAATCCTGATTTACCAAAATAGTTTGATAAAAATTTTGCAATTTTGAATGTTAAAAATGTTAATAAAAGCACTGATGTAAGCGCAACAAACAAATAGAACTTATATAACAAAATACTTTCATCATAATTGTTAGTTTCAGATGATAAGATCATAATTGAAGCAATAGAACCTGGTCCTGCTATTAATGGTATTCCAATAGGAGTATAAGCAATTTCTTCTTTTTCTTCGGCTTCTTCCATTTCTGAAGGTGTTGTCCTAGTTCTTGACCTTTTTGATTCTATCATATCTAAACTTATTTTAAATAAAAGTATTCCTCCAGCAATTCTAAATGCATGTATGGTTATACCATAAAATGAAAATATTAGCTCACCAATCACAGCAAATATTACTAAAACTATAAATGAAAAAATTATTGATTTAAGTGCAATTTTATTTCTCTCTTTTTGAGTATAACTATCAGTTAAGGTAATAAAAATAGGTATATTTCCAATCGGATTAATTAGAGCAAAAAGAGAAGAGAAACATAAAATAAAAAATTCAATATCTATCATTTACATTCTTTCTTTTTCTTTGATACCCAATACATTTAAACCATTTCTGAGAACTATTCTAAGTGAGTTTATAAGAAATAATCTTGACTTTGATAAAGATGTTTCATTGCTAATAACTTTATGTTTTGAATAATATTTATGAAATTTTGCAGCTAAATCTTCTAAATAATTAGAAATAATTTGAGGATCTAACTTTTGATATGATTTTATTATAATATTTTTAAAATTTATCATTGAATTCATTAAATCATTTTCAATTGGTTCAACAAGTAAATTTAGATCAGCATTGTTTGAAATATCTAAATCTAAATCTTTAGCTTTTCTAATAATAGTACAAATTCTTGCATGAGCATATTGTAAATATAAAATTGGATTCGCATCAGACTGCTCTTTTGCAATTTTTAATTCAAAATTCAAGTGTGTATTAATATTTCTCATTATAAAAAAATATCTAACCACATCTGAGCCAACTTCTTCGCAAAGTTCTTCAAGAGTTGTGAAATTTGCTTTTCTAGTTGACATTTTTATTGGTTTATTATTTTCTGTTATAGTTACAAATTGATGAATAAGCACTTCCATTTTTTTAATGTCATAATCTAATTGATTCATTACTTCCATTACATCTGGATATGCATCCATATGGTCTGCTCCAAAAATATCAATAATTTTATCATAATTTCTCTCAAACTTTGTTCTATGGTAAGCCATATCAGGTAATCTATATGTAGGTTCACCAGTACTTTTGACTAAAACTCTATCAACCGGTCTATTTACTTTTGTTCCAGAAAACCAAGTTGCATTATCTTTATCATAAATTAGATTTTTTTCAGAAAGATCTGATAAGATTTTTTCTATACTTTTATCCTTGTATAAGTCATCCTCATTAAAAAAATTATCAAATTTAATTTTTAGAATATTCAATGTTCGTTTAATATCTTCAAATATCTCTTTCTCAGCAAAATCTTTAAAGATTTCAATATTATTTTCTTCTATATATTTATTTCCAAACTTTTTCTTAAAAGACTCAGCAATATCATTGATATATTTACCCTGATATCCATCTTCTGGAAATGAAGTTTTAATTTTACATAAAGTTAAATATCTAGATTTAACAGATTCACCTAATTTGCGCATTTGTCTGCCTGCATTATTAAAGTAGTATTCTCTATCAACTTTATAGCCATTCCATTCTAAAATTCTAGAAATTGTATCACCAACAATTGCACCCCTGCCATGAGCTACTGTTAGTGGTCCTGTTGGATTTGCGCTTACAAACTCAACTATTGCATTTTTTCCTTTACCATAATTATTTTTACCAAAAGCATAATCATTTTTAAAAATTTCTTTTACTTGTTCTGTTAAAATATTTTTATTTAATCTAACATTTATAAATCCTGGTCCAGCAACATATGCATCTGAATAATTATCTGAAAATTTTGTTTTTAGAAGATGGATAATTTGATTTGCTATATCTTGTGGATTTTTACCTTCTTTTTTTGCTAGAGTCATAGCCACAGGAGAAGATAAATCTCCATGCTCTACTTTCTTAGGAATCTGAATAATAATATTTACATTATCATAATTTAATTCTTTTAGAATTTGATTTAAATGATCTTGAAAATCTTTATTCATCAATTTTCCTTATTTTGGCATCTCCCCATAATCGTTCAAATTGATAGTAGTTTCTAGTTTCTTCATTAAATATATGTATTACTATATTAAAGTAATCCATTGCAACCCATTCTAGTGATTTAGTATCTTCAAGATTATTTGGCCTGTAACCTTCTTCTCTCATACTTTTATATATATGATCCATAACTGCTTTTGTTTGAGGGGTTGATTCAGATGTACATAATATAAAATAATCTGTAAGAGAAGTTAATTTTTTAACATCTAAAACAGTTATGTCTTTTACTTTTTTATCTTGCATTAAATCAATGATTTTATCTACTGTATTATTTATTTCTTTATTACTCATTACTAATTAATTGGCTCGTTGCAATATATTAAATTATTATCAAGGTTCCAATTATCTCCTAAAATTATTGTTATATCTCTTTGTTCATAAAGTTTAGTTGAAAACTCATATTCTAATATATTTTCATCAAATCCTGAAAAATTTAAAAATTCTTGAATATGAGTTTTAAAATATGGTTTTTCATTTATATTAACATGAATGAATACTCGTGTTTCCTCAGGATCAATTTTTCCTAAATCATACCTATCTTCTTTTACAAAATTATCTTGTTTGTAAATTGTATAATCACCTTTAATTTTTTTATCTACAATTGAATATCCTTTTTCAAAGCAATCTCTCATTTTTCCAGCTAATCCTCTTTGGCTAGTATTATTTAGTATCCATATCCTAACCTCATGATGATTAAGATTTTTTTTATTGTAGAGTTCATGTAAATTGAATTTTCTAATTTTTTTTGTATTATGATTTCTAGCATCTATCAATTCAGCCTTATCAAAAAAATGATAGTCAAGCATTGAATAAATTATAAAAAAGAAAAAAAATAAAAGTAAAATCAAAGGATAATTCTTAAGAATTTTTTTTAACTTATTTTCATTATTATAATATGATCTTTTATTTCTTTTTCTACTAAGCATATTTTTCTAAATCAGATAATTGTTCTTCTGTATTAGCACCCTTAATTTCATTTTGATCATCAATTTGATGAACTAAAACTTTATGATTCTGTTTAATAAAAATTTCTAAAATATCTGGCAAATAGTATTCAGATTGATTATTATCATTTTTAACTTTATTAATATTTTCAAAAAGTATTTGATTATCAAATATGTATATTCCACCATTAATTTCATTGAGTTTTTTTTGAATATCAGTAGTATCTTTTTCCTCTACTATTGCTTTAAACTCATTTTTTGAATCTCTTATAATTCTACCGTAGCCGAAAGGATTTTGAACTTTAGCACTTAGTACAGTTGCTTGCGCACCATTTTTTAAATGTTTTTCATAAAGCTGTTTAAGAGTAATTGATTTTATCAAAGGAACATCACCAGATAATATTAATGTTTGACCTTCAAAGTTTTTTAGTGAATCATGACATTGCATTACTGCATGAGCTGTTCCATTTTGTTCTTTTTGAATTGCAAAAGTTAAGTTTTCATTTTCGAGATGTTTTTCAACCATCTCATTTTTATATCCCACAACAACAACTATTTGATTAGGGTTTAAATTTTTAGCATTTAAAATAACATGCTCTATCATACTTTTATTTTTAATTTTATGAAGGACTTTAGGCAAATCAGATTTCATGCGAGTACCTTTTCCTGCAGCTAATACAATAATTGAAATATTATTCTTCAATTATACCTCCTCCAATTATTGAATCATTATCATAAAATACAATTGATTGTCCTGGAGTAACAGCTAACTGAGGTTCCTTAAAATCACAATAAAGCAAATTATTTTTTTTATATAATTTAGCTTCTGCTCCTTGACTATTATATCTTATTCTTACTTTACATTTTAAAGGAAGTTTTTCTTTAAACATCCAATTTAATTTTGAAATTTTACATGATTGTGATGATAAATTTTCTTTTTTTGAAACAATTATTTTATTTTCATTTGGAAGTATTTTTTTAACATATCTTGGCTCTGGAAGAGATAGCCCTAAACCTCTTCTTTGACCAATGGTATAATTAATGTATCCATTATGCTTTCCAATCGTTTCACCCTTTTCATTTTCTATATTACCATCAGATACATCTTTAATTTTTTCTGGAGCAAATTCTGATAAAAATTCCCTATAATCATCATCTACTACAAAACATAAATCCATACTTTCATTTCTTTCAGCATTGATAAGATTATATTCTAAAGCTATATTTCTAACCTCTGATTTTGTTAATTCGCCAAGAGGAAGAATAGTTTTTGCTAAATGTTCTTTTTTGATTTGCCAAAGCATATATGATTGATCTTTAATTTCATCTAAACCTTTAGAAAGTTTAAACTGATTATCATTTTTAATAATTCTAGCATAATGTCCTGTTGCAATCATATCTGCATCAAACACATCTAATTGATCAATTAGTGCGTCCCATTTGACTATTGAATTACATCTTATGCAAGGATTAGGAGTTCTTCCTGAAAAATATTCATTTGAAAAATTTTCTACAACTTTACTTTTAAATAAGTCAATGAAATTTAATGTGTAATGATGAACTCCTAAGCGATCACAAACCATTTTTGCTCCGTTTACCGCATCTAAAGAGTTACAGTCACTATCAATAATTTTATTGGTTTTTTTATCTCTATTTTCCCAAAGTTTTAGCGTAACACCAATAGCTTCATAGCCCATTTCTAAAATTTTAACTAGAGCAACAGAGCTATCAACCCCTCCAGACATAGCCACAAGAACTCTTTTTTTACTATTATTATGCATAAGTTTTTTTATTGAGACGTTTTAAAATTATAGACAATTGTTCAACTATATAATTTATATCATCTTTTGAATGAATTTTTCCAAAAGAAAATCTTAAGGTACTCTTTGCTATTTCATTATCTATTCCAGCATCTAAAAGTATCTGCGATGCTTTTGTAGTTCCTGATGCGCATGCAGACCCAAATGAAACAGCTATCCCTTTCAAATCTAAGCTTATTAATAATGATTGACCATCTATATTAGGAAATCCCATCGCAAAAACTCCAGGAATTCTCTCTTCAATATGTAAAATGTATTTAATATTATTTTTATTAAGCCCATCTATAAATAATTTTTCTAGTGATTTTATATAGGCAGTATTTTTTTCTATATTATCGTTGGCCATTTTAATAGCCATACCCAACCCAGCAATACCTGCAATATTTTCAGTTCCTGGTCTTAAGTTTAATTCCTGACCACCACCATTGATAGTTGTTTTAATGTCTATTCCTTTTCTAATAAATAGCGCACCAACCCCTTTTGGCCCATAAAATTTATGAGCTGATAAACTCATTAAATCAATATTTAATTCATTCAAATTAATAGGTATTTTACCCACACATTGAACTGCATCGACATGTAATACAATATTATTTTCAGTAGTTATTTTAGCAATTTCATTTATATCATTTATTGAACCAAGTTCATTATTAGCAAACATTACACTTACTAGCTTTGTATTATCATTTATATTATCTTTTATTTTCTTGGGACTGACTTTTCCATTATTTTCTGGCTTAATCAGTGTAAGAGTTGCACCTTTTTTTTCTAAGTTTTTAATTACATTCATAACAGATGGGTGTTCGTAAGTGCTTGATATGATATGATCACCAGGCTCAATAAAGCCTTCAAGGGCTATATTATTTGCTTCAGTGCCTGAAGCGGTAAAAATTATTTCTTCTTGATTACAATTAAGAGCATTAGAGGTATCTATTCTTGCTTTTTCGATTACAATATGTGATTCCTGTCCATACTTATGAACACTTGAAGGGTTACCAAAAGCATTTTTATGAACTTGCATCATAAAATCAATTACTTGTTGGTCTACAGGAGTTGTTGCACTTATATCACAATATATTTTTTTCATTTGTAAGGGGAATTTAATTATAATTTAGGTAAAAATTATAGATAAATAACTTGCCCTTGTTTGGGAGCTATTGTTTGCTTGAATAATTTTTGAGCGCTCTTTTCAATCAAGCTAATTTTTTCATCATTATAATCTGGATTGTAATGATAAAGAGCTAATTGCTTGCTATTACTTTTTTGAGCCATTTCAACAGCCTGCCCCCAACTACTATGACCCCATCCTTTATGACTTTTTAAATCTTCATTTGTGAAATGAGAATCATGAATGAGTAAATCAGAATTTTTTGCAAATGACACCAATTTTTTACTTATATTTCCTGAAATATATTCACAATCTGTAATGTAGGTTATTTTTTTATCATCAATTAAAACATTATAGCTAAATGCACCGTTTGGATGATGATGAATTTGAGATTCAATAGTTATATCATCTGATAATTTTGTTTGAGCACCATCAATTGTATAAAAATTTAATTTTGCTTTAAAATCATCTAGTTGAGCTGGCCAAAAAATTGGGTCGAGCATATGGTTTATAATTTCCTTTAATTCAATACGATCTTTTTTACCATAAATATTAATTTGATATTGATCTGAAAATAAAGGAGCAAACATCAAAAAACCAAACATATGATCCCAGTGATAATGACTTAAAATAATATTAATAGTTTTGGGTGAATTTGGATTAGATACAATTTTTTGACCTAAATTTTTCATACCTGTACCCATATCTAAAATAAGTATTTGATCTTTTAATTCAATAGATACACATGAAGTGTTACCACCAAAATCAATTTTGTCTGATTCAGGAGTAGGAAATGAACCTCTAACTCCCCAAAATGTTATTTTATTTTTTTTCATATATATAATATTGTAATATAGAGCGTTGAATATATTAATTTAAAACTACTTAACAAAAACTAAAAATCAAAATAAATATGTCTCAAAAAAATAGAA